>NZ_JBNPLM010000003.1:0-133180 GCF_050313495.1 Collinsella sp. SGI.178
TCGCTCAGACCGGGACGCATTTTCCCGATCGACCCTCTGCGAGAAACTGTATCCCACCTTGAGGGGCAAAACTGGGACGCGGTTTCCGGTCCGGGCATCAAAACGAAGTTGCGGTGGAATAGTTCCTGCTTGGGGCTTTAACCAGCAAAAACAGGAACTATTTCACCGCAAGTTATGAGGGACGGGATGGGGCTGGCCCTCTTACTCTTACAGATGGCGCTCCAGGAAGCGGAAGGCTAGGCGAATCCAAGGGCGGACTGCCACCTGCTTGTCCTCGTTGTCGACCGCGGTATTGGCATTGCCGAGCGAAAGGCCGTGACCGCCTTGGTCAAAGACGTGCATCTCGCAAGCGACGCCCTCCTCGGCCATGCGTTGAGCAAACGGATAGACCTGCGCGATCGGCGCCGTTTTGTCATCGGACACGCCCCACACAAAGGTCGGCGGCATCTGGCGCGAAACATGCGTGGTAGGGCAGATATCGGCCAGGTGCTCTTCGGTGGCCTCGCCGCCGGTCACCATCGACAGGTAGTCGTTGAGCAAATCGCGCCCCGTCTTGCCACCTGTCTTGGGCACGCGCAAGTCGATGCGCGGATCGCGCGTCTGCATGTCGCGGACATAGGCAAAGTCGAGCAATGGATAGCCCAGCACCACGGCATCGGGACGAATGTCGTCCGGACGCGCCCCGGCAAGTGCCGCGAAGGGGCCGGTCTTCCACTGCGTTGCCAGCGAGGCGCAGATCATGCCACCCGCCGAGAATCCCACGACGCACACGCGCTTGGGATCGACATGCCACTCGTCGGCATTCGCACGAACCGTGGCGACCATCTTGGCAAGATCTGCCTGGGGGTGCGGAAAGCTCACGTCACCCGTGCCACTCGTGACATAGTTGAGAACAAAGGCCTGGTACCCGTGATCCAAAAAGGCAAACGCCACCGGATCTTGCTCATGCGGGGCGATGTGCGTAAACGCGCCTCCGCCGCAGATGATCACTGCCGGGCGACGACCATTGGGCTTGCCGGGCAGCGGTTCGGCCCCCATATAGGTAAACGTCGCCGGATATTCCTCGGTCGGCTCCTCGCCCCACAGCGCATGGCTCTCGACAATCATATATGCTCCCTTCGCGCGATTCGTGCGCACGTTATGTATCGCCTTCAAGCGTACCCCACTTGGACGCACGGCATCGAAACGTATCCGCAATAAGTTCCCTTCAACTGATATATCACATAATCCCAGCTCAGGGCCGTCGTTGAGCAGCGTAAAATAGAGACGCTGACCGAGCCGGTAACACACACGAAACGTTTCCGGCAAAACTACGCGTGCGCTACATGCGCACTTGATACGTTGGAGGCATCTATGGGTCTACTCGATTCGCTCAAGTCCACGTTCAACTCGTCGGGCGAGGCGTCCGTACCGCCCGCAGCAAGCTTCGCCACCCGCGAAGGCGTCATCTACGCTCCCGTTAACGGTGTGCTCGTCAATCTAAACGAGATTCCCGACGAGACCATCGCCTCGGGTATGCTCGGCCAGGGCTACGGCATCGAGCCCATCACCGGCACCATCTATGCGCCCGCTAACGGCCGCATCGGCGCCACCACCGTCACCAACCACTCTATTGGCATGATCACCGAGGACGGCCTTCGCGTGTTCATCCATGTCGGCCTGGGCACCGTACAAATGAACGGCAAGGGTTTTGCCCGCTTTGTCGAGATGGGCGATGTGGTCAAGGCAGGCCAGCCGCTCATCAGTTTCGACCGCGATGCCATTAAGGCCGCTGGCCACGAGGACATCGTGACCGTCATCATCTCCGAGCTCGATCGTCTTAAGAGCATCGACCATGTCGGCGAGTCTGGAACGCTTATCGGCGGCAACCCGCTCGTCAAGCTGGGCGACCCGCTGCTGGTGGCTAAGACCAAGTAACGAGTCCTGCGCCGTACAGCCAATAGGCAACACGCCAAGCGCCCACGACCATCTGGCCGCGGGCGCTTTTCGTTTGAAAACCGTCCCGTCAATGCCTTATCTGTATAGCCCAAATGAGCCGAGCTGCTAGAATATCGAACTGTATGGATAACTATCATTCAACCGCTATGGGAGGATACGTGAACCGCACCAAAATCGCGCAGCTCTATGCCGATTCCGAGTCGCTCGGCGGCAAGGCCGTCACCGTCGCCGGCTGGGTCAAGTCCGTCCGCGACATGAAGAACTTTGGCTTCGTCACGCTCAACGACGGCAGCTGCTTCCGCGACCTGCAGGTCGTCATGAACCGCGAGACGCTCGGCAACTACGACGAGATCGCCCACCAAAACGTCTCGGCTGCACTCATTTGCACCGGCACCGTCAAGCTGACCCCCGATGCGCCCCAGCCTTTCGAGCTTTCTGCCACCTCCATCGAGGTAGAGGGCACGAGCGCCCCGGACTACCCGCTGCAGAAGAAGCGCGCAACCGTCGAGTTCCTGCGCACCCAGCAGCACCTGCGCCCGCGCACCAACCTATTCCGTGCCGTGTTCCGCATCCGCTCTGTCGCGGCTGCCGCCATCCACCGCTTCTTCCAAGAGCAGGGCTTTGTCTACGTCAACACCCCCATCATCACCACGAGTGACTGCGAGGGCGCCGGCGAGATGTTCCGCGTGACCACGATCGACCCCAAAAATCCGCCTCTCACCGAGTCCGGAGAGGTCGACTGGAGCCAGGACTTCTTTGGCAAGCATGCAAGCCTTACCGTGTCCGGCCAGCTCAATGCCGAGAACTTTGCCATGGCCTTTGGCGACGTGTACACCTTTGGCCCCACCTTCCGCGCCGAAAACTCCAACACCACGCGCCACGCCGCCGAGTTTTGGATGATTGAGCCCGAGATGGCCTTTGCCGACCTGAACGACTACATGGATAACGCCGAGGCCATGCTCAAGTACGTTCTTAAGGACGTTATGGCCACTTGCCCCGACGAGCTCAACATGCTCAACAAGTTTGTGGACAAGGGCCTGATCGAGCGCCTGAACCACGTGGCCAACTCCGACTTTGCCCGCGTCACCTACACCGAGGCCGTCGAGATCCTGGAGCAGGCCGTCGCCGCCGGTCACAAGTTTGACTATCCTGTCAGCTGGGGCATTGACCTGCAGACCGAGCACGAGCGCTTCCTGACCGAGGAGCACTTTAAGCGCCCGACCTTCGTGACCGACTACCCGGCCGAGATCAAGGCCTTCTACATGCGCATGAACGACGACGGCAAGACTGTCGCCGCCGCCGACTGCCTGGTTCCCGGTATCGGCGAGATTATCGGCGGCTCCCAGCGCGAGGAGCGCCTGGATCTGCTCGAGGCCCGCATCAAGGACCTGGGCATGGCCCCCGAGCAGTACAAGTACTACCTTGACCTGCGCCGCTACGGTTCCTGCAAACACGCCGGCTACGGCCTGGGCTTCGAGCGCTTGGTCATGTACCTGACGGGTGTGGGCAACATCCGCGACGTCCTTCCGCACCCCCGCACCGTGGGCAACGCCGATTTCTAATCGCCACAGCTCCGTCCCGCGCGTTACAGCGTGTCGCACCAGCGCCTCTCGGCAAGCCGAGGGGCGCTTTTTTCAACAGCATCCGTCAGGCTTTTGTCAGGTTTTTGGTCAGCTGAGCAGGGCTGTTGAAAACTCGACCCGCCGCTTGCCGACGACTATCGACCACCCAGAGCGCCCTGTGCCCCTAAGCAAACCCCGTGTCCTAGGCTCCGTAGCGTCATCACCCAAAATCGGAAAGGACGTGAACGCAATGGCCAAACCCGCTGTTGAGAACTACGAGGCCACGACCAGGGGTGCTGCTTCCATGGCAGCCTATCGCGCTGTGCGTATCCTGCAACTCTTAAGCGAGCATACCGGTGAGGACAAAGCGCTTCCTCCCGATGAGCTGATCGAGCGCCTCGCCCATCCCGACGACCCCGCTCGCATGCCCATCTCGGCAGCGCGACGCAGTATCCATACCGCGATTTCCGCCCTGCGACATGCCGGATACGAGATTGAGTACAAGCGCGGCGCGGGTTACCGACTTCTCACCCGACCGCTCTCCGACGAGGAAATCATTCGACTCCATGGCATGGTCATGCGCAACCGCTCCACACCCATCGCGACCAGGAAAAGCATAGCGCGCCATCTGGTCGCCATGGCAAGCGCCGACGTTCGCGGCTATCTCGATACGTCCGAGCCGGCACCAAGCGCAGAAGGCAAACCCGCCAAGACCACGCGACCGCCCGCCAAACGCATCGATACCTGCGAGCTCATCGAGCGGGCCATCGACCACGGAACCACGGTGAGCTTTGACATTTCAAGCGTCACGACACATGACAAGATCGAAGTGACGAGGATGACCGTTCGGCCTTTTGCCATCAAACAGCGAGACGGCGTCTCGTATCTGCTGGGAACGGTCGTCGACGGGCACGGCTCAGACGACACCCTACGCACCGTCGAGGTCGGCCGCATGAGAAACGTTAGCACGCGCCTGCTCGACGGCAAGAAGCTCTTTGCCGCGCTGGACGAGGGGGAGCGGCCCGCGCCCGCCGCCTAAGTCTTGCCGTTGCCCGCCGAATCCCCCGCCGTCCATCCGGTTCAGTATTAAAAAACCCGACAGGTTGTTGAAAAAATGGGCATCGGCGCTACTATAGACCCACTTGCACTTTGTTTGAGTGCAGTGTTTCCAGCAATTTCTATACTGGGGGTAATGACATGAACGACATCACCATCAGCCGCAGGAGCCTTCTGGTCTCCGCCGGCCTGCTCGCACTGGCCCCGCTCGCCGGATGCGGCGGCAACTCTGGTTCCGGCTCTGCAGCCGCCGGTTCCGACTACACCATCGGCGTTCTGCAGCTCACTGAGCACTCCGCGCTCGACGCCGCCAACGACGGCTTTGTCAAGGCCATCAAGAAGAGCGGACTCAAGGTCAAGATCGACCAGAAGAACGCCCAGAACGACCAGTCCACGTGTAAGTCCATCGCCGACAAGTTTGTGGGCGACAACGTCAACTTGATCTACGCCATCGCCACGCCTGCCGCCCAGGCTGCCGCCGGCGCCACGGCCGATATCCCCATCGTGGGCTGCGCCATCACCGACTACGCTGCCTCCGGCCTGGTCCAGGACAACGACAAGCCCGGCACCAACGTCACCGGCGCCTCCGACCTCACCCCGGTCGCCGAGCAGCTCGAGATGATGCAGAAGGTCCTGCCCGACGTTAAAAAGGTCGGTCTGCTCTACTGCACCGCCGAGTCCAACTCCGACGTCCAGATCAAGGCCGCCAAGAAGGAACTCGACAAACTGGGCCTGGAGTACACCGATTTCACCGTCTCGAGCTCCAACGAGATCCAGTCCGTCGTCGAGTCTGCCGTGGGCAAGGTCGACGCGCTCTACTCCCCCACTGACAACACCATCGCCGCGGGCGCTTCGCAGGTCGGTCAGATCTGCAAGGAGAACAAGCTTCCCTTTGTGACCGGCGAGGAGGGCATGTGCATGGCCGGCGGCCTGTTCACCCTTTCCATCAACTATGAGGACCTGGGCTACGCCGCGGGCGAGATGGCCGTTAAGATTCTGAAGGGCGAGGCCAAGCCCGAGGATATGCCGATCAAGCACCTCTCGAGCAAGGATCTGGTCGTCGTCAAGAACAACGAGATGGCCGAGGCCCTGGGTATCGACCTTTCCGCTCTAGACGAGTAGCGCCATGCGCGGTAACGCAGCTAGGCACGCGCTTGCGCCATAGCTGCGTTATTCAATATCTGAGTCATTGGGGCGAACGCTAAAGACCGGCGTTCGCCCTGCTTGTTTTTGGTAAAACAAAATGTCCGTCCGCTGCTCTTTTATGCATTGGTACCGCTATTATGGAAAATCACGTGTCCACCCTATCCTAGGAGGTATGAAGCATGCTCATTGCATTGCAGGGCGCCGTTTCGCAGGGTGTCCTCTGGGGCATTATGGTGCTTGGCGTGTTTATCACGTTCCGCCTGCTCGACATCCCCGATATGACCTGCGACGGCAGCTTTGCCCTCGGCGGCTGCGTCTGCGCCGTGCTCATCGTCAGCAACAATGTCGACCCGTTGCTCGCCGTTTTGGCCGGCATGTGCGCCGGCGCCATTGCGGGCGCGGTCACGGGCATTCTGACCACCGTCTTTGAGATTCCCGCGATCCTCGCCGGAATCCTCACCCAGATCAGCCTGTGGTCCATCAACCTGCGCATCATGGGCAAATCCAACACGCCCATCCTTGCCAAGGGCACCGTGTTCTCGGCCGTCAGCAATATGACGGGCCTGCCGCAGTCCACCGTTGCCATCATCCTGGGCATCTTGCTCGCCGTGGCTATCGTTGCCATCCTGTATTGGTTCTTTGGCACCGAGATCGGCTCGGCGCTGCGCGCCACCGGCAACAACGAGTACATGATCCGTGCCCTGGGCGTCAACACCAACTCCACTAAGATGATCGCCCTCGTGCTCTCCAACGCCCTCATTGGCCTTTCGGGCGCGCTCATCTGCCAGAGCCAGAAGTACGCCGACATTGGTATGGGCACCGGCGCCATCGTTATCGGTCTCGCCGCCATTGTTATCGGCGAGGTGCTCGGCCGCCTGCTGCCCGGCGGTCTCACGCAGTTTAGCGTCCGTCTTGCCTCCGCCGTCTTTGGCTCCGTGGTGTACTTCCTCATCCGCGCCATCGTGCTGCAGCTGGGCATGGACGCCAACGACATGAAGCTGCTCTCCGCCGTGATTGTCGCCGTGGCCCTATGCGTGCCCGTAGTTTGGGAGCGCTATAAGCTCCGCAGCTCCTACACGAAGGGGGATGAGGCAGATGCTTAAGCTCTCGCACGTCAAGAAGACCTTTAACAAGGGCACCGTCACCGAAAAGCGCGCTCTTACCGGCGTCGACCTTACCCTCAACGACGGTGACTTTGTAACCGTGATTGGCGGCAACGGCGCCGGCAAGTCCACGCTGCTCAACATGATCGCCGGCGTATATCCGCTTGATTCGGGCGTTATCGAGCTCGACGGCACCGACATCTCGCGTCTGAGCGAGTCGCAGCGTGCCAAGTACCTGGGCCGCGTGTTCCAGGACCCCATGCGCGGCACCGCAGCCGACATGCAAATTGCCGAGAACCTGGCACTCGCCAAGCGTCGCGGCCAGCGTCGCGGCCTTTCGTGGGGCGTCACCAAGGCCGAGAAGGACGAGTACGTCAAGCTGCTCAAACGCCTGGACCTTGGTCTGGACACGCGCCTCAACGCCAAGGTCGGCCTGCTCTCGGGCGGCCAGCGCCAGGCACTCACCCTGCTCATGGCCACGCTCACCAAGCCGCGCCTGCTGCTGCTCGACGAGCATACCGCGGCACTTGACCCCAAGACGGCCTCTAAGGTGCTCAATCTGACCGAGGAGATCGTCGACGAGAACCACCTGACCACGCTCATGGTCACGCATAACATGAACGACGCTATCCGTCTGGGCAATCGCCTGATCATGATGCACGAGGGCCACGTAATCTACGACGTGGCGGGCGATGAGAAGAAATCGCTCACCGTGGCCGACTTGCTTCAGAAGTTCGAGGAGGTCTCGGGCGGCGAGCTCGCCAACGACCGCATGCTGCTGAGCTAAACCTACCAAAAAGGGACAGGTTTATTTTGGCAGGTTTTATCTGCGCAGACGTCAAAACCGCCGCAAAGGGACAGACACCTTTGCGGCGGTTTTCGCATATTATGTCGATAATCCAGCGTCAGCAGGGACCACTGGTTAAGAACTAAGGAAACTGCCATGAGAGGATCTCTTCCTCGTCTTGCTTGACCGCCGCGCTCCTTGCCGGCGTACTCGCCGGCGTCCCAGCTTACGCCACCGCGGACGCCCCATCTCAAGTTATCGGCCCGTCCGTTGTGATCGGACGGGCTTTTTGGTGGGTATCATGGTTGAACGATCATGAGGAGGTTTTCCCTACATGGAATTGTTTGAGCCGATCCTTCATTTCTTTGAGCAGCGGTGGGTCCACAACATCATCTGGGCCGGTATCTTGGCGATAGGTACCGCTGTCGCCACCAAAGTCGTTTCCAAGACGCTGCGTCACCTGCTCAACCGCGACGATAACCCGCTTCCGGCATCGAGCATCTTCATCAACATTGCGCGCGCCGTCATCTGGATGATCGGCGGCAGTTTTATCCTCGACAACTGCTTTGGCATTAACGCAAACGCGCTCGTCGCCGCTCTTGGCGTCGGCGGCATTGCCATCTCGCTCGGCTTTCAGGACACGCTGTCGAACCTTATCGGCGGCATGCAGGTGACCTTTATGGGCATCATCAAGCCCGGCGACAATATCGAGGTCGGCGGCGTGTCGGGCGTGGTCCAGGACATCACCTGGCGCCACACGACCATCGAGGATGCCTACGGGCAGACCATCATTGTGCCCAACTCCAACATCTCCAAGGACACGCTCGTGCATCTGATGCCCTTTGGGCGCGTGGCCGTGCCCGTTGCCGTAAAGGACACGTCTAAATGGGCTTCCCTTGACGCGCTGGCAGACGAGCTGACCAGCGCCACCAAGGCCGCCGTGCTTCCCATCTCGGGCTTTGACCAGGAGCCCTACGTGCTCTTTAGCGAAATCGGCGACTTTGGCATCAAGGGCAAGATCATCTTTATCGTCAGTGACGACAGCACCACACTCACCGCTGCCGACGCCTGCATCCGCGCTATCGCTCCCATCATCGCCTAAAGCACCACAAAGGGGACAGTGAACTGCCTCCCATTTCTTTGACATCGGAAAATGGGAGGTTTTCATTCGTGGTACCATAGTTCATACAGTTGTTTAAACGACTAAGGGAGCAAACTATGGAAGAGGCCTACCGTCAAGCACGCAAGCGCGGCGAGCAAGGACGTCGACGCGCCATTAGCCAAAGCGAGCATCCATACCTTACGGACCTCGACAGTTTGGTTGCCCAGCTCCCCCTAGGTCAGCGAGAGAATGTCGGCCTGCGGGATATTCCGCTCGAAATGGTTGTCGGCACGGTTACCAAGGGCCGTCAGTCCGCCTTTTCATGCAACTTTATGCCCCTGCTGCCGTTTAGCACCGAGTTCGCCCGCAAGTGGTCCAACCTCTACGACATTCAGGTAACCGAGGGCTATCGCGACCCCATCATCGTCACCGAGTTCATGCATAGGTTCTATGTCCAGGAGGGCAACAAGCGCGTCAGCGTCCTCAAATTCCTGGACGCCCCGACGGTTTCGGCCAAGGTCACCCGCCTCTACCCCGGCAAATGGGATTCCGTCGAGAGTCGCCTGTACGGCGAGTTCTGCGCGTTTTGGCGTGTCTGCCCCCTATACGAGATCGAGTTCTCGCGCGAAGGAAGCTACGAAACGCTCGCCAAGATGCTCGGTCAGAACCTTATCGAAAAATGGCCCCAAAAAAAGGTCGATTACCTGCGCCACACCTTCCTACTCTTTAAGCGCGCCTACCTTCGCGCGGGCGGCGACCACCTGGACATTACGCCCGCCGACGCCATGCTCGTCTACCTCAATGTGTACAACCAGGACCGCCTGCTGGATACGCCGACAGATATCGTCGTAAACCGCCTGTGCAAGATCTGGCGCGAACTGGTCATCGCCGGGAAAAGTGACGAGGACAAGGTCGATCTTGTCGAAGCGCCTAACGTCGATGAGGAGGAGTTGCCCGCCAAGTCCACCTCCGGCATGCTCAACTTCTTTATGGGCAAGACCGTCTATTCGGCGGCCAACCCCCTGCGCATCGCCTTTATCCATGAATTCACCTGTGCGACGTCGAGCTGGGACAGCCTGCACGACCAAGGGCGTCAGTATCTCGATGAGCACTTTGGCGGTATCGTGCGCACCGAGGCGTTTGAGGACTGTCACGATCCGGACGTGTTCTACGCCGCCGTGGAAACGGCTGTCAAACATGGAGCAAACGTCATCTTCTCGACCTCGCACCGCCTGATGGAATACACGCTCAGGGCTGCCGTTGAATATCCCCGGGTTCGGTTCCTTAACTGCTCCATCGGCCTTCCTCACCAAAGCGTCCGTTCGTACTTTGGCAAGATGTACGAAGCAAAGTTTCTCCTGGGCGCCCTTGCCGCCAGCATGGCGGACAACCACCGCATCGGTTACCACGCGTCGGTCTTCGCCTCAGGCGCACTCAGCGAGATCAACGCCTTTGCGATTGGCGCCTCGCTGCTCGACCCCCGTGCGCAAATTATCCTAACCTGGGGCGATGTGCCCGCCGGAGGCCTTGCCGAGGCCATGTGCCGCGAAGGCGTGAGCGTCATGACCGGCGCCGATATGTCAAAGTCGCTCGAAGACCCCACGGCCTACGGACTCCACCGCCTGGTCGATGGCAAGGTTACCGGCATTGCCATGCCGGTATGGAACTGGGGCCGATACTACGAGCTTATCGTGCGAAGTCTACTGCATGGCACCTGGGATGAGACCAGTGACGACAGCCAAGTTCGCGCCGTCAACTACTGGTATGGCATGAGCTCGGGCGTTATCGATATTCGCTACGCTCCGGGTCTGCCCTATCAGACGCGCAAGCTTGTTCAGCTCCTCCGCAATGGCATCGTCGAGGGCTCCATCAATCCATTTGGCGGTGAGCTCCATAGCCAAGACGGCGTGGTGCAGATTGAGGGCTTTCCCCCACTGCCGAGCACGCAAATCGTCGAGATGGACTGGCTGGCAGACAACGTGGTGGGCACCATTCCGCAGCCTGACGATGAGCCGAAGGTCCGTGCTCTATGAAAATCCTTGCCATAGCCGATACCGAAGAGCGATGCCTGTGGGAGTGCTTTCGCAAGGAACGCTTTGAGGGTGTCGACCTAATTTTGTCCGCTGGCGATCTGGACCCGGACTATCTTGAGTTTTTGGTTACGGTCATCAACAGACCGCTCATCTACGTGCGTGGCAATCACGATGACCGCTACGCGCGTCATGCACCGGGCGGCTGCATCTGTGTCGAAGACACCGTGTACGTGTATCGCGGCGTCCGCATTGCGGGGCTTGGCGGCTCCATACGCTATCGAGATGGCGCTAACATGTACACCGAGCGCGAGATGGCCAAGCGCATGCGTAAGCTGTCCCGCAAAGTGAGGATGGTCGGCGGCTGCGACATCTTGCTCACCCATGCGCCCGCCGCCGGCATGGGCGATCTGGACGATCTGACACATCGAGGATTCGAATGCTTTAACACAGCGCTCGAGACATGGAATCCCGACTACATGGTGCACGGGCATGTGCACCAATGCTATGTTCGCGACTTTCAACGCGAACGCCAGCACGCATGCGGGACGACGATCATCAACGCCTGCGGCTATACGCAGTTTGAGCTGGACGACGCGCGCTACCCCATCCGTGGCTGGCAGGCAGCCTGGCTCAATTCGCAAACCATGCGCCGCGAGCTCAAGCGCCACGAGGCAATCGAGTCCTCAACCGCCAGAACCCCCTGGTAACCACCACAAAGGGGACAAGCACCTTTGTGGTGGTTCCGGACATCTCGACGCTACAGCGCGGCGATGACCTTATCGCCCATCTGGGTCGTGCCGAGGATCTTATCGGCAGGGGTGCTGGCATCGGCAATGTCGCGGGTGCGCCAGCCTTCGTCAAGCACACGTGCCACGGCATTTTCGATCCAAGCAGCCTGCTCACCCATGTCGAGCGCGTACGTGAGCAGCATTGCCGCCGACAGGATCTGCGCGAGCGGGTTAGCGATACCGAGCCCCGCGATGTCGGGCGCGCTGCCGGCGCTCGGCTCAAACAGCGACACACCATCGCCCAGCGAAGCCGAGGCAAGCATGCCGAGCGATCCGGCAATCTGCGCCGCCTCGTCGGAGAGAATGTCGCCGAACATGTTCTCCGTAACTACGACGTCAAAGTCGGCCGGTCGGTTAATGAGCTGCATGGCGGCGTTGTCGACGAGCAGATCCTCAAGCTCTACATCTGGATACTCCTCGTCATGCACGCGATGCACGACCTCACGCCACATGCGGCTCGTCTCCAATACATTGCGCTTATCCACGCTTGTCACCTTGCCGCGGCGCTTGCGAGCTGCCTCGAACGCCTGGCGGGCGATGCGCTCAACTTCGTACTCGCGATACTCCATTACGTCAACCGCGCGCTGGCCAGCCACGCCGTCGGTGCCCGCACCGCCCTCGTCATAAAAGCGCTCGTGCTTGCCAAAGTAAATGCCACCGGTAAGTTCGCGGACGAGTACCATGTCAACGCCCTTGATGACTTTGGGACGAAGCGTCGATGCGCTGGCAAGTGCGTCGTAGATTTTTACGGGGCGAAGGTTGGTATAGAGGCCGAGTTCTTTGCGGATACGCAGCAAGCCTTGCTCGGGGCGCGGGACCGCCGGATCGGTCGAATCCCACTTTGGGCCACCGACGGATGCCAACAGCACGGCGTCCGACGCCTTCGCCGCCGCAAGGGTTTCATCGGGCAGCGGATTGCCGCACGCATCGATCGCCGCGCCACCAATCAGGTGATCCTCAAAGGCAAACTCTACGCCAGCGCGCTTGCCCACGGCAGCCAGCACCTTCTTACCCTCGGCAATGACCTCGGGCCCAATGCCGTCACCAGGAAGACAGCAGATCTTATAGGTCTTCTTCACGTTGCAGCTCCAGCTCTCGCTACTCGGCCCGTTTGCAAACGGATTATCCAGCTTGACCGTCATAATCGCTTACGCCTCCTGACCCTTTGCCGCGACAATCTTGGCACGCGTGCGCGCAACCAAACCGCCGGCCTCGATAATCTCGGCAATAAATGGCGGGAACGGCTCAGCTGTAAAAGTCTCGCCAGTACGCTCGTTGGTGATGACACCCGCATCGGTATCGACCTTCACGGTATCGCCGGCACAAATCGCATCGACAGCTTCGGGGCACTCCATAATGGGCAGGCCCACGTTAATGGCATTGCGATAGAAGATGCGTGCGAAGCTCTTGGCAATAACACACGACACCCCTGCAGCCTTAATGGCAACCGGGGCATGCTCACGCGAAGAACCGCAACCAAAGTTCTCCTCAGCCACAATGATGTCACCGGGCCTCACGGCAGAGGCAAACGCGGGATCAATATCCTCCATAGCATGCGCCGCCAAGTGCGCATGGTCGGACGAGTTCAGATACCGAGCAGGAATGATGACATCCGTATCAACATCACGACCATACCTAAATACCTTGCCTTCAAAGTTCATATCATTCTCCGTTCAAACATGGAATGCGGGGGATTTGATATTTACTTACTTACTCGGACAGTCCTGCTCGCACGGAGAGCACATTAAGTGCTCTCCGGCTCGTGCGGAACTCGACGCAAGCAAATATCAAATCCCTCGTTCGCGTTTCGGCTACAAAAAAGCTAATGGAAAGTTAGCGTTCGCCCTCGGCGAACAAAAAAAGTGCCAGGACTGTCCGCAGTAGCGAGCAAAGGTCGAAGGACCCCGTAGCCCCTACAGGTCAGACGGCAAGCATATGTGCCCCGCCACGGCAGAAGCAGCCGCCACGGCCGGCGAGGCCAGATAGACCTCGGACGTGGGGTCGCCCATACGGCCGACAAAGTTGCGGTTGGTCGTAGAAACGCAACGCTCCCCTGCCGCCAAGATGCCCATGTAGCCGCCCAGGCACGGACCGCACGTGGGCGTGGAGAACACACAGTTGGCATCTAGGAAAATGTCGGTCAATCCCTCCTTCATGCACTGGCGGAAGACCGCCTGGGTCGCCGGAATCACGATGCAACGCACCCCGTCGGCAACCTTATGGCCGCGCATGACTTTGGCCGCAGCACGCATGTCCTCGATACGTCCGTTGGTGCACGAGCCGATTACCGCCTGGTCGATCATGATGTGACGGCTCTCGCTCACCGGATGGGTGTTGCTGGGCAGATGCGGCCACGATACACACGGCTTAATGTCGGCCGCGTCAATGGCAATAACCTGGGCATACTCGGCGTCTGGATCGGCGTGATACTCAACGTAATCACGCTCGCAGCGTCCCTTGAGCCAGGCGCGGGCAACATCATCGACCTCGATAATGCCCGCCTTGCCGCCCGCTTCGATCGCCATGTTCGAAATTGTCATGCGACCTTCCATCGACAGGCCCTCGATGGTGCTGCCGGCAAACTCCATGGCCTGGTACAGGGCACCGTCCACGCCGATCATGCCGATAATGTGCAGGATGATGTCCTTGGCGGTGGCGCCGTCCTCAAGCTCGCCGTTAATCTCAAAGCGAATCGTCGGCGGCACCTTAAACCATGCGCGCCCCGTGGCAATGCCCACGCCGGCGTCTGTTGAGCCCACACCGGTCGAAAACGCACCCAAGGCGCCATACGTGCAGGTATGCGAGTCGGCACCGATAATCAGATCGCCAGGGACCACCACGCCGCGCTCGGGCAGCAGGGCATGCTCAATGCCCGCGCAGCCTTGCTCGTAATAGTGCGTCACATGCTGCTCGTGCGCAAAATCTCGCATCTTCTTGGTCTGCTCGGCGCTCTTAATGTCCTTGTTGGGCGCATAGTGATCGGGCACCAGGCAAATGCGATCGCAATCAAATACCTCGGTGGCACCCAGCTCGCGAAAGACATCGATCGCGATAGGTGCGGTAATATCGTTGGCGAGCACAATGTCCAGGTCGCATTCGACCAGCTGGCCCGGCTTTACCTCATCGAGCCCGGCGTGTGCCGCCAAAATTTTCTCTGCTACGGTCATGGGACGTGCCATGTGATTCCCCTCTCAAGCGGGCTTTGCCCTGCCGAATATCGTTACTTGCCCGCCTTGGAACGGTTGGTCTGAATCATGCGGTTAATAGCGTTGATGTAAGCCTTGGCCGAGCTCACGATAATGTCGGTATCCGCGCCGCGGCCGGTGTAGATCTTTCCATCCTCGGCGGTGATGCGCACCGTCACCTCACCGATGGCGTCGATACCACGCGTAATGGCCTTAACGTTGAACTCCGTCAGCTCGCCATGGGCAGAGATGGCCTTGTCGACCGCCTTGTACGCCGCATCCACCGGACCAGTACCCGTCGAGCAAACCACCCGTGTCGCGCCGTCCTCGTCCGTGATGGTCGCCGTGGCCGTAGGAATGAGCGGATCGCCGCAGGAAACCTGGAGCGCGTCGAGGGTGTAGATCGCCTTGACCTCGCGCTGACGCTCCTGAATCATCGACTCCAGGTCCTCGTCAAAGACCTCTTTCTTTTGATCTGCAATCTCCAAGAAGCGCTGATAGATCGACTCGAATTCCTCATCGCCAAACGTATAACCCAGCTCGGCGAGACGATGGCGCAGTGCCGCATGGCCCGAACGTGCCGAAAGGATAATCTCGGATCCCGCTGCACCCACGTCCTTGGGATCGATAATCTCGTAGGTGTCACGCGCCTTGAGCACGCCATCCTGGTGAATGCCCGAGCTGTGGGCAAACGCATTAGCGCCCACAATGGACTTGTTGGGCTGCACGTTAATACCAGTAATTGAACTGACGAGCTTGGATGCGCGCGTGAGCTCGGTCGTCACGATATCGGTATGTGCATCCAGGTCCTGCTCGTGCATCCTCATGGCCATGACGACCTCCTCGAGCGCCGTGTTGCCCGCTCGCTCGCCCAAGCCGTTGACGGTGCACTCGATCTGCGTCGCGCCATTGCGGACCGCCTCGAGTGCAAGGGCTGTGGCCATGCCCAGATCGTTATGCGTGTGGACCGAAATCGTAACGTCCTCGATTCCGGCCACGCGCTCGCGCAGATCGCGAATACGAGCACCAAACTCCCAAGGCATGTTATAGCCCGTGGTGTCCGGAATATTCACGACCGTAGCGCCGGCCTTGATTGCTGCCTCGATAATGCGGACCAGGAACTCCTGATCGGAGCGGCCCGCATCCTCGGCATAAAACTCGACATCGTCGACAAACTTACGAGCGTCCTTTACGGCGTGAATAGCGCGCTCGATTGCCTCGTCTTCGGTCATATGGAGCTTGTCGCGCAAATGGCTGGGACTCACACCCAGACCGGTGTGGATACGGGGCCTCTGAGCCGTCTTGAGGGCTTCTGCAGCTACTTCGATATCCTTATCGACCGCACGGGTGAGACCGCATACCGTGCACCGGTCACCCGCGATCTTGCCAATCTCCTGTACGGAACGATAATCACCGGGGCTCGAAATAGGAAATCCCGCCTCGATCACGTCGACATTCATACGTACCAGCTGGCGTGCAATAACGAGCTTTTCCTCGGTATTCATGCTGGCGCCGGGAGACTGCTCCCCGTCACGAAGCGTTGTGTCAAAGATTGCGATTTTGCGGCTCATGATTTCCTCCTGACAGGCTAAAGATACAGATGGCTTTCAGGAGAGATGGAGTGCCTCAAGATAGAATAATACCCGTGTCGCTCATCACGCCCAAAAGCGGCGGAAGATAGCGCACCCGGGTACAACTAATCGTTATAGCGAAATTACAACCCTAGCGCGCTATCCAATCTAGTAGCGCTAGGCCTAGGAGCTGCTGTTTGTTATAGAACATGTCTGGCTCCTTTCAGCCTCGGGTATTCACTACATTAGGCTAAAGTGTAACACAGGCAAAACGACGCGCAACGGGGATTTTGAACCAAAACCACCACAAAGGCGCCTATCTCCTTCGTGTTGGTTTTGGCCCGAAACAGCAAGGAACCCGGTCCTGCACGAGACAGAACCGGGTTCCTTTAGCAATGCTTGCTTTGCTCAGGCAGTAACTAGAAGTTACTCAGCCAGGAAGTCACGCTGGACAGCGGGATCGACCTTGACGCCAGGGCCCATGGTGGAAGACACAGAGATGGACTTGACGTACTTGCCCTTAGCAGAAGAGGGCTTGACGCGCAGGATCTCGGTGTACAGGGCAGCGTAGTTCTCAACGAGCTGCTGCTCAGAGAAGGACTTCTTGCCCAGGGGCACGTGGCAGATGCCATAACGGTCGGCGCGATACTCAACGCGGCCGGCCTTGAGCTCGGAGACCATCTTGGCGACGTCCATGGTCACGGTGCCGAGCTTGGGGTTCGGCATGAGGCCACGGGGACCAAGGATCTTACCGATGCGGCCAACCTTGGCCATCATGTTCGGCGTAGCGATAGCGGCGTCGAAGTTGATCTCGCCCTTCTGGATCTGGGCGACGAGCTCGTCGGAACCGATGATGTCGGCGCCGGCAGCCTCGGCCTCGCGGGCCTTCTCGCCCTCGGCGAAGACGGCAACACGAACGGTCTTGCCGGTGCCGTGGGGCAGGGAGATGGAACCACGGATGTTCTGGTCAGCCTTACGAGTATCAATGCCCAGACGGAAGTGGGCCTCGACGGTCTCGTCGAACTTGGCGGTGTCGAGCTCCTTGATGAGCTTGGCAGCCTGAAGGGGGGTGTAGAGCGTGGCGCGGTCGACCTTCTCGGCAGCGGCGTTATAGCTCTTACCATGCTTAGCCATGTGCATTACCTCCTGTGGTTAAACGGGCGTGAGCCCTCCCACATCGTATCGTGTGCCCTATTGCACACATTTAACGGGCGCCCCGGTCGGAACACCCGTCGTTACCTAGAAAAACGCTACTCAGCGATGGTGACGCCCATGGAACGGGCGGTACCGGCGATGATCTTCTTGGCGGCGTCAATGTCGTTGGCATTGAGGTCCGGCATCTTGATCTCGGCGATCTTGGTGAGCTGCTCCTGAGAGAGCTGGCCAACCTTGTCGGCCTGGGGCTTAGCGGAACCAGACTTGAGGTTCAGCTCCTTCTTGATGAGGTGAGCCGCCGGCGGAGTCTTGGTGATGAAGGAGAAGGACTTATCCTCGTAGACAGAAATCTCAACGGGGATAATGTCGCCCTTCTTGTCCTGCGTCTCGGCGTTAAAGGCCTGGCAGAACTGCATGATGTTCACGCCAGCAGCGCCCAGGGCGGGGCCGACGGGAGGAGCGGGGTTAGCGGCACCAGCAGGAATCTGGAGCTTAATGACGTTGGCAACCTTCTTCTCAGCCATGGTCATTCCTTTCGAATCACGAGTGTGAAGTACTTGCTATATCGTAAGCACGCACGTGTTAGAAGCACTCCTGAGATGAGCAGTCACAGAAGAAGCACGCTCGCGCGAACGGACGAAAACTTAAGCGATGACAGCGACCTGGTTAAAGTCAAGCTCGACCGGCGTCTCGCGGCCAAAGATCATCAGCGTGACCTTGAGCTTGCCTGCCTCGGCGTTAACCTCGGAGACCTTGCCATCAAAGTCGGTAAGCGGGCCATCGGTGACGCGGACGGACGTACCGACCTCAATATCAACCGACGTACGCTTGGGCGAATCGCCCTTACCGGGACGACGAGTCATCTTATTGTACTCGTCGCGGGAAAGCGGAGCGGGCTTGCCGTTGCCGCCCAGGAAACCGGTGACGCCGGGCGTGTTGCGAACACACGTCCATGCATCGTCATCCATCTCCATGCGAACCAGGACATAACCCGGGAAGATCTTAGAATCCTTGGTCTCGCGCTTGCCACCCTCTTTGATCTCGGTGACGCGCTCCATAGGAATCTCAATATCAAAGATACGATCCTGCATGCCCATGGTCTCGATGCGATGCTCGAGATCGGACTTAACGCGGTTCTCGTATCCAGAGTAAGTGTGGACGACGTACCAACGCTTAGACATGGTTTAGCCCCTCAATCCAGAGAACAGAGCAAGAGCCTCGCCAAAGCCAGCATCGAGCAGAGCGATGACGACGCCGACGACGATCAGAGAAGCGCAAACGACGACCGAGTAGTTCACGAGCTCCTTCTTATCGGGCCACGTGACACGCTTCATCTCGGACTTCACCGAAGCAAAATACTTCTTGGTGCGGGCGAAGAAACCGGGCTTCTCGTTCTTCTTGGACTTCGCAGCCTTCTCGCTCTTCTTGGCAACGGCCTTCTTGGCCTCAACCTTGGAGTTGGCGGCAGCTTTGTTGGCAGGCGCCTGCTGCTGTGCCTTCTTCTTGTTCTTCTTGTTGGCCATTTGGGTTACCTCCGCGCAATGCGCTTATACATGAGTAAACCGTAAGCCCCCAAATGGGAGCTTACGGAATAATGACTGGCACGCCAGGAAGGACTCGAACCCTCAACACTCGGTTTTGGAGACCGATGCTCTACCAATTGAACTACTGGCGTATGTGACTAGAGACTAGCGAGTCTCTTTGTGCAGCGTGTGGTGACGGCACCAGGGGCAATACTTCTTGATCTCCATACGATCAGGCATGTTCGCCTTGTTCTTAGTGGTCGTATAGTTGCGGCGCTTGCACTCAGTGCACGCAAGAGTAACTAGAGTACGCATGTATCCTGAACCTTTCATATCCGCCCCGTACGGGCACGAGTTGGTACTTTATCAGCTCTACGTAAGTGCTGTCAATGAAAACCTCGCATCAATTGGTTCTCGGTAGATCCATTCATATTTGGAACACATCAATGGAGCCAACGAGATCTAATCGATTCCTCACGCTCAACTTAAGAGCGAGCTAAGCGTAATCATCAGGCAAAAAGACCAGCGTAGAAAAGAACCCGGCACCCATATAAGTGCCGGGTTCTCTAAGTCAGCTGTATCAGAGAGCTAATTTACTCAATGATCGTGGAGACGATGCCCGAACCGACGGTGTGGCCACCCTCGCGGATAGCGAAGCGCAGGCCCTCCTCCATAGCGATCGGGTGAATGAGGTCGCCCTCGATGGTGATGTGGTCACCAGGCATAGCCATCTCGGTGCCCTCGGGGAGCTTGACCGTACCGGTAACGTCGGTGGTACGGAAGTAGAACTGAGGACGATAACCATCGAAGAACGGGGTGTGACGGCCGCCCTCCTCCTTGGTCAGAACGTAGATCTCACCGGTGAACTTGGTGTGCGGGGTAACCGAACCGGGCTTGCAGAGAACCTGGCCGCGCTCGATGTCCTCGCGCTTGATGCCGCGGAGCAGCAGACCGACGTTGTCGCCAGCCTCGCAGAAGTCCATGGACTTACGGAACATCTCGATACCGGTAACGACGGTGTTCTGGGTATCCTTGATGCCGACGATCTCGACGGGCTCGTTGAGCTTGAGCTCACCGCGCTCGACACGGCCGGTAGCAACGGTACCACGGCCGGAGATGGTCATAACGTCCTCAACGGCCATCAGGAACGGGAGGTCGTTGTCACGAGCAGGCGTCGGGATGTACTCGTCGACGGCAGACATGAGCTCGCGAATGGCGTCCATCCACTTGGCGTCGCCCTCGAGAGCGCCCAGAGCGGAACCACGGATGACGGGGATGTCGTCGCCGGGGAACTCGTACTCGGAAAGGAGCTCACGGGTCTCCATCTCGACGAGGTCGATGAGCTCGTCATCGTCGACCATGTCGCACTTGTTCAGGAAGACGACGATGTAGGGAACGCCGACCTGACGGGCGAGCAGGATGTGCTCGCGGGTCTGAGCCATGGGGCCGTCGGTAGCGGCGATGACCAGGATAGCGCCGTCCATCTGAGCAGCACCGGAGATCATGTTCTTGACGTAGTCAGCGTGGCCCGGGCAGTCAACGTGAGCGTAGTGACGGGCAGCAGTCTCGTACTCGACGTGGGAGACGGAGATCGTAATGCCGCGCTCGCGCTCCTCGGGAGCCTTGTCGATGTTCTCGAACGCAGTGAAGTCAGCCTTGCAGCCCTCGGTCTCGGAGAGAACCTTGGTGATGGCAGCGGTCAGCGTGGTCTTGCCGTGGTCGACGTGACCAATGGTGCCGATGTTAACATGCGGCTTAGTGCGCTCAAACTTCTCTTTGGCCATAAAGCCCTCCTCTAAACAGGTCGTCCCCGGACGGGACTATGCCTTTATACCATAGTGGCCTCTCAACATACTATTGAGAAGCCACCGTGTTACCTATGGTAGCGGTGACTGGATTCGAACCAGTGACGCCACGGGTATGAACCGTGTGCTCTAACCAACTGAGCTACACCGCCGGATGGAGCCTGCAACCAGACTTGAACTGGTGACCTCTTCGTTACCAACGAAGTGCTCTACCGACTGAGCTATACAGGCACTTGACGGGTGGGAGCTATAGGATTCGAACCTATGTAGGCAGAGCCAACGGGTTTACAGCCCGTCCCCATTAACCACTCGGGCAAACTCCCAATCGTTCAAGTATCCGCAGGTTCTTTGGTCTTTTGGGCCTCCGCCCCCGCGAACGAAAAAGATAATACGATGCAACCTTGGGGGCTGTCAACGAAAACCTCTAAATACACGGTGCCGGGCGTATCTATATACCTTTGACCTGCGGTTTTGCTGAATTTAGATATGAAGGACGGCGGATTTGGCTGCGCTGGCGACATTTCCCGAGGGAACACTTTGGTGTAGTGGAGTACCCTTGCGGTATCGACTTTCGATAACGATCCTCGTGCGTCCGAATATCCTCGCTCAACCAGGATGACTGGGACCGGTCCGGCCTTTGTCTCGATCTGTAACATTTAGAGAACATTTTCTCCCCTATTTGTTACAGATCGAGATGTTTCCCTGGCGGTCTCCCGTTTATCTAAATCTGTAACAGCAAGAACGGTTTTCCTTCCCTAGTTGTTACAGATTGAGACACTTCTCAGCTCGCCCCCAAACTGTCTAAATCTGTAACAGCTGGGAGCTGAATGCTCGTCCTCGTGTTACAGATCTAGATTGTCGACCAACCCCAATCAAGCCCTTAAGCCAGTACCTCAGATCCGTTGTAGAGCCTGCTGCCTTCAAACGATCGCAGCAGGAGTTCGCGACGTTCATCGAGGTCTTTCAGTTCGCAGGGGAACACGAACAGCATCACGTTTTGATGATACTTGTAATCGGCATAGACATCCGGATCGCCCAAGCGCGTGGGCGTGGAAACGATATCCTCCGACATGTGCTCGCTTGAGCCCACATAAATTCCCAGATAGTCACTGTAGTTCTTATCGTGATCGCCCTTTTGATACTTTGCGATAAGGTAGCAGCCAGGCATATCAAAGCCGTTAAACGCGGCATCGGCAGCCTTTTTCTGCTGGCAGACAAACTTGTGCAGGGGCATCACCGTCGACGCACTTTCGAAAATCGACTGCCTTGCGGCGTTGATCTTCTTGCGAGTCTCGGCGGCCTCTCTTGAGTCCTGCAACGCTTTCGCGGCGCCGCCCAGCGCGCCAACTGCCGCGCCAAAGCCATCGGCCGCGACACCGAGCCCCTTGCCAATGCCATCGGCAACGACACGTGCACCGTTAGCAGCACCATCCGCAGCACCCTTTACAGCACCGCCGACAGCTTCGACATCGACGCCGAGCTGCTTTGCGCCATCAATGACGTCCGCGGCCGCAACCAGGACCTTCGCCGCAAGGCTCATCGCATCTTTTACTGTTTTCAGATCTACAGACATCCTAGAATTCCTTTCGATATCTCGCATAACCAAAACAGCTCATGACTCATAAATAGCGTCAGGCGATTGCGCAGCCTCCCGCGGCTATGCGAAATGCATGCGGTACCCAAGTCAGCAGTTTAAATCGGGCTACGTAATGAGTCTCAACGGGTTGCCTATTAATCGGCGAGCGCAACGAGCGTTTCGAGGAACGCCAATACTCGCACTCGCCCCCATTATTCGAAGCCAGATGATGTGTTCTACCGATAGCCCGTCACGGGCGTAGACGGTGCTCACGCCATCGTCGAGCACCATCACGACAGGTGCCAGGTCATTCGGCTGATGCCTCAGCCGACGCAAGGCCGTGTAACACGGTATTAGCCACAGGTTGTTGCTCAACAAATACGCTGCTGGCTGTGGCATACTTTAATTTACTAATGTATCGAGAAAGAGAGTGTCATGGTCCCTTCGGGTAACGGCTGCAGCCAGATCATCATCATTGCTTTGGGCATTTGCCTTGGCCTGACTATGTTTGCGGTCTGTGGCTAAACGATTCAGATCTGCGCTTATTTCCAGCGCAAATCTTCTGCCGCTGCTTGCCGGCATCGTGTATCTCGTTAACAGATACATTGCGAGCTTCGACTTTTTCCTCCCCTACGACTTCGCCCATTATCAGCTCGGAGATCTGTGCGGAGGAATCATTTTTCCCGCCTACGTAAACGTCCTCTGCGAAGTGGTGAGTGGGAAAACGCCGATATGCAACTTTGCAAGTAGCTTGGCATTATCGGTGGGATGCTCAATCTGCTGGGAAGTACTTGCGCCCATGGTGCTCGAGTTTAGTACCCCAGATCCGCTTGATGCCTGCATGTACGTTATCGGCGGCATCTTGTACCTGAAAGCTTTTAAACTGACGGCGGACAGTCGAATCTAGCTGCCCACAAGAAACGGGCCCTGTCCCACTAGGGAACAGAGCCCGAAACTCTCATGGAGCCAGTGACAGGAATCGAACCCGCAACCCACTGATTACAAATCAGTTGCGCTACCGTTGCGCCACACTGGCACACTTGGCGCTTTCGCGCGAAGCTAATTAAGAATAAAGGAATTGCGGACAAGGCGCAACAGGCCCTTTGACCGACCACATCTCAAAACTATTCGTCAGAACGAATAGTTTTATCTGTTCGCCAGAACCAAAAACTATTCGTTTTGGCGATGTCAAGCCGCAACCCATTGATTACAAACCAGTTGGTTGGTCAATCGAGAAAGCAGCTCCCCATAGAAGGTTTACCTACCTCCCGCGCAGGGCCTTGAGCTTGGCCAGTGCCTCGGGGCTCAGGCGACTGCCCAGAGTCATCTTGATCTGCGGAGCTTCCTCTGCCTCGCGGACGTCGTTATCGATCTGTTTGATCTCGTCCACCAGCATGCGGCTCGAGATACGCGTAACGCCCTTGCCCATGACGACGGCTTGAATTGTGCCGTCACTCGATACCACGGAGCACGCGCGGCCTTCCTCGCGCGCCTCGATGCAGAGCTTTTGTACCACGGTATCGGCCGATACGCCCGTCGGCGAAAACTCGATGCGCACGCCGCGAGCCGGCAGGTTGGGACGCTCGCTAGAGATATTGCCTGCACCGTCAAACACAATTACGGCCTCGTAGCGGCCCTGGGCAAAGGCGGCAACGTCGTTGATAAGGGCGGTGCGCGCCATATCGTGAACGTCGCTGGAATACGGATCGTCGGAATGGTCGTACACGAGCTTTTCGTAGCGCGGCGTGCAGTGGATCACATTGTAGCCGTCGACCACCAGCAGCTCGGGCTTATTGGAGTGCACCGTGGAGACCGGGTCGGCGATAGCCTGCGCAAACGCATTGCCGCCCACGCCGTAGGTCGCGGCCGAGACAATCGGCTTGGCCGAGCCTTCGCCAAAGCGCTTGGCCTTAGACTTGGCGCGGTTCTTCTTGGACATGCGCTACTCCTCCCCCATGAGCTCGCCGGCGTTGCGGCGTAGCCACTCAAAGCACAGTGCCGTCGTTGCCTGGGCAACGTTGAGGCTCTCGGTCATGCCACGCTGAGGAAGCTTGGTCAAAAAGTCGCATTTCTCGAGCACCAGGCGCGAAATGCCGTCGCCCTCGGAGCCCATAACAAGCGCCACGCGGCCCTCAAACGGGGCATCCCAGCACACATCCTCCGCGTGCTCGGTGGCGCCGCCGACCCAAAATCCGGCGGATTTGAGGTCCTCGAGAGCACGGGCAATGTTGGGAACCTGCGCAATGGGCAGGTGCATGACGGCTCCTGCGGAGGTCTTGTACGTTGCGACGGTGACCTCGGCCGACCGCTTGTTGGGAATCACCACGCCGGCCGCACCCACAACCTCGGCAGAGCGCACGATGGCGCCGAAGTTGCCGGCGTCGGTGACATGGTCGAGCACCACCACGAGTGCGGGCGCATCGGCCGGTGCGGCGGCGATGATATCGGAGAGGTCGGCATAGGGGAACTTGCCAACCTCAAGAACGATGCCTTGATGTGCGCCATGGCTCGAGATCGCATCGAGCTGAGTGCGGGGCACACTCTTGACGCTCACGCCCGCCTCGCCAAGGCCGGCGAGCAAGTCGCGGATGGCCGGCTCGTTCTCCACACCCTGCGCGATCAGCGCGCGCTTGATGGGAAAGCCGGTTCGCAGCGCCTCAAACGCGGCACGGCGCCCCTCGATGTGGTTGCCGAAGGCGCGGGGCGCCTCGGCAGCGCGCGCGCCTCGGCGCTGGGAAGCAGCCGCCTGCGCGCCCGGACGGGCAGGGCGACCCTGCCTGCCCGCAGGCCTCTTCCCGCGATCGCGCTCACCGGGATTGCGGTCCTCGCCTGCCCGGCGCTGCTTGCCGGTGCCGCCCGCGTTTTTCTGCATGTGCCTCTTCTCAGCCACTACTTTCTCCTTCTATCGGCTTTTCTCGACATCCATGGTACGGAGACTGGAATTATCGCGTCAACCCAGCAGATCCCCGCAGGCGCGATTCCCCCACGCTCCTGAGAGCCCCAAGGCCTACGAAAACGCCGCGCCCAACCGAAGTCGGACGCGGCGCGAACCTCAATTTAGGGTCTGTCCCTAAATTGAGGTGAGGCGGGAACCGGTGAAAAATACAAGGAACAGACGAACGAGAGAGCCCCCAATCATGGGAATCTTATGGGGCAACCTAATCTCACTCTGACTAAAGTAGTTAGTTAACTTTGATTTCGCGAATTGTAGCCTGACGCATCATCTGACTAGTAGAGCTTGGCCCGTTGTTCACGAATCGCAGCGTCGATTTGGCGATGAACTTCATCGTCGCCATCTTCATCCCAAACATGAATCAATTTTATTCCACGATGCTCACAGTAGCGTTCCTTATACATTTCCTCTGAATATTCAGTACCATTACGACGGTCACGACGGTATGCCTCACGATCATGCCATTTGATTCCATTAGCCTCAATACCAAGCCGCAGGCTGGGAATATAAATATCGATTTCGAGAGGCGTGTGCCCATCACTCGCAACGATCAAGGTGCGATCATTTTCCCGAACATCGGAGCAACCAGGTTGTTGGCGCACATAAGCCGCAAGACTGCGTTCCCATTGACTGCGGTTCGTGGACGCGGAATCTTCAGTACGACTGAGCAAAACAGCGTCTTTCCCCGTTTCTTTTTCAGACTCTTCGCAATCGTTAAAATATAACGAGATCAGCTTAACGCCCTTGCCCGCAAAAACAGCGAGCACAAAAACGAATCCGACATAGACGAAATATCCAAAAAGTCCAAAATACGTCGGCAATATAATGATTGCGAACATAGCTGCGCAGCCACAAGCCGCGATGAGCGCCAGCTGGCAAAATAACATCATCTGCTGCCTCCGTTATCCATGAGCTCAAAAGAGAATCCCCGTAAAGTAAGCCCTTTCCCACTATAGCGAGGCAAGAACACCCCGTAAAGAATGCCTCGGCTCACTACAACAAGGCCTACGAAAACGCCGCGCCCAACCGAAGTCGGACGCGGCGCGAACCTCAATTTAGGGTCTGTCCCTAAATTGAGGTGAGGCGGGAACCGGTGGAGGTGTCCTCGATGGCAAGACCGAGCTCCTTCAGGCGATCGCGGATGGCGTCGGCGCGGCCCCAATCCTTGGCGGCACGGGCCTCGGCGCGGGCCGCCAGAATGGCCTCAGCGGCGGCGTCGACGCCATCGCCATCGAAGCCCACGAGCTCGGCGGCAACGGCGACGAGCTCGGCGGGCAGGGACTCCTCGATCACGGGGAGCTCCACGCCCAGCTGCGCGAACGAGCCGGCGATCACGGCGGCGCATGCGCGGGCGGCATCCTCGTCCACGGCGCCCGCGGCCTGCTCGAGGTACTTGTTCGCCTCGGTCACCAGCTGGAAGTACGCGGCCACGGCGCCGGCCGTGTTGAAGTCGTCGTCCATGCAGGCCTCGTAGTCGGCGGCGGCCTTTTCCATGGCGGCGGTCAGCGCATCGGCGAGCTCGGCATTCGGCTCGCCTTCCGCATGATCGGCCGCCCACTTGAGATTGCGGCACGTGCCGGCGATACGCGCAAGCGAGTTCTCGGCGCCCTCGAGGCGCTCCCAGGAGAAGTCGAGCGGGCTGCGGTAGTGAGTCTGCAGCATGAGCAGGCGCAGCGCGGCGGCGGAGTGCCTCTCGAGCACCTCTGCCAGGGTAAAGAAGTTGCCCAGGCTCTTGCTCATCTTCTCACCGTCCACGAGCAGCATGCCCGTGTGCATCCAGGTGTTGGAGAAGCCCTCGTGCCAAGCGCAGGTTGCCTGGGCGCACTCGTTCTCGTGGTGCGGGAAGGCGAGGTCGGAGCCGCCGCCGTGGATATCGATGGGGGTGCCCAGGTAGCGGTGGACCATGGCGGCGCACTCGGTGTGCCAGCCGGGACGACCCTCGCCCCATGGGCTCTTCCAAGAGGGCTCACCGGGCTTGGCGGCCTTCCACAGGGCGAAGTCCAGCGGGTCGCGCTTGTCCTCGTTCTCCTCGATGCGGGCGCCCACCATGAGGTCGTCGATGTTGCGGCCGGAGACCTCGCCGTAATTGGGGTCGCTGCGCACGGAGAAGTACACGTCGCCGTTGTCGGCCGCATAGGCATGGCCGCCCTCGATGAGCGTCTTGATCATGCCGATCATGGCGCCGATCTCCTTGGTGGCGCGGGGGCGCACATCCGGGTCGAGCACGTTGGCGGCGCGCATGACGCCGATGAACTTATCGGAGAACTCGGTGGCGACCTCCTCGGCCGTGCGGCCCTGCTCGTTTGCGCGGTTGATGATCTTGTCATCCACGTCGGTGAGGTTCTGGGCGAACGTGACCTCGTAGCCGCTCGCGATAAGCCAGCGGCGGATCACGTCGAAGCTGATGAAGGTGCGGGCGTTGCCGATGTGGATGTTGTCGTAGACGGTGGGGCCGCACACGTACATGCGGACCTTGCCGGGCTCGATGGGCTGGAACTCTTCCTTTTTATGGGTAGCGCTGTTGTAGATACGCATTCGTTACTCCTTAACGGTTTTCTGTAGCAGGCAGACGGCCCAGGCGCCAATTCCCTCGCCTTGACCTTCCCAACCGAGCTTTTCGGTCGTGGTGGCGGCGACGCCCACGTTTTCGACGTCAACGCCCAGGGCATGGGCCAAGTTGGCACGCATGGCATCGCGGTGCGGGGTGATCTTAGGCTGTTGGCAGGCAATGGTGCAGTCGGCATCGACAAACTCAAAGCCCAGCTCGCGCGCATAGTCCATTACGCGGGCAAGCAACACCATCGAGTCGGCACCCTCGTAGGCGGGGTCGGTGTCGGGGAACAGCTTGCCAATGTCTCCCCCGCGGCAGGCGCCCAGAATAGCGTCGGCCAGCGCGTGCGCGAGCACATCGGCATCCGAGTGGCCCAGCAGGCCGCGCTCGTAGGGAATGTCGACCCCGCCGATGATACATCGACGCCCCTCCACCAAACGGTGGACGTCGTAGCCGTGGCCAATGCGCAGGTTACTGAACATGGGGAAGGTCCTCTCCCTCGGCCATGCGACCGAGCAAAATCGCGGTTACGGGACGCAAGTCCTCGGGCACCGTCACCTTAAGGTTGTCGCGCGGGCTCTGGACGCAGCGGACGCTCCCACCCATGCGCTCGACCAGTGACGAATCGTCCGTACCGATAAAGCCCTCGGCAATCGCCGCGGCATGGGCGCGTTTCATGGCGTCGACACTAAAGATCTGCGGCGTCTGCGCGGCCCAATAGAGTTCGCGTGGCGGCGTCTCGACGATGTTGTCCCCATCGACGATCTTGAGCGTGTCGATCGCGGGCTGGCCACACACGACACCGTCGAGCGAGCGGTCACTCACGAGCACGTCGATAGCGTGATCGATGACCTCGGTAGTAATAAGCGGACGAGCTCCATCGTGAATGGCGACGTATTCAAAGCCTGCCGGCACCGCATGCACGCCGGCACGAGTGGAGTCCTGGCGGGTATCGCCGGCATCGGCGAAGCTGATGGGCGTGTTATACGAATACGGGCTGATGGCCAGGCGGCGCATCTCGGCACGACGCTCGGCAGGGCAAACCACGACGATATGGCCGACCTTATCGCTACGGTCAAACGCGCGGATGGACCAGCTCATAAGCGGACGGCCCGCTACATTGACGAGCTGCTTGCCACCGGGATTACCAAAGCGCTGGCCGCTGCCACCGGCAACGACCACGGCGCATACGGGCGCCATTATGCGTTCCCCTGTTTGGTGCCCTTCATGCGGTACAGGGAGTCCGCAAGAATGGCAGGGTTGTTAACGCCAAAGTCGCCCAGGCGCTCCGGATCCTTGCTGATGTCGTCCATGAGCTCCTGCAGCGAGCCATACTCGTCGACGATCTTCTCGGCCACGCCGTCGCGCACGACGGACACGCGCGAAAGCGTACGCAGGCCCAGCGGCGTCATGACGGAGTCCTCGTCCAGGTCGTCGTAACCCAGAACCGCCGCCACATGCTGCGGGTCGGACAAGTCCTTGGGCGTCATACGGCTAAGCTCGGCACGGATCTTCTCGGCGTTTGCCTCGGAGGAATCGCTTGCGTAGTCGCGAATCATCAAGTCGTACTCGGTATCCATGCTGGAGCCGGCGAGCTGCTCGAGCTGCATCTGCACGAGCTTGCCCTGGTTGCCCAGCTTGACAATGCAATCCTTAAGCTCGGTCTTTGCCTGCTGCATGATCTCGAAACTCGAGAAAATGCCGGTGATGTCGGCGAGCGTGACGTAGTCGTCCAGCTCGAGGGCCGTCAGACGCAGCAGGGAGCGGTCGAGCGACTGACGGGTGGTCTGAAGCGTAGCGACGAGCTGGTTGACCGAGCTCATGATGGTGGTGACGGGCTGAATCTCATAGCTCTTGCCGTGCACATACACGTTGACGACGGCACGACGGGCCGAGACCGAGATCACGATGGCGTCGGTGAGCACCGACATGCGAGCGGCAGTACGGTGACGCATGCCCGTCTCGCTCGTGGCGAGCGAGGGATCGGGATTGAGGTGGAAATTGGCGCGCAGGATCTGGGTAAGGTCGCCGTCGATGACGATGGCGCCGTCCATCTTGGAAAGCTCGAACAGGCGGTTCGAGGTAAACGAAATGTTGAGCGGGAAGCCGTCGTTACCGGCAGCGAGCACGTTTTCGGTGTCGCCGACGCAGATAAGCGCGCCCAGGTGACCGGCGATGATCATGTCAAGGGCGGTGCGGATCGGCTGACCAGGTGCCGTCAGGCGGATGGCCTGTTCCATACGCTTTTGCAGCTCGTTCTTATCCAAGGCATCGCTCCCATCGTATACGCTCCATAAACGTCAATAAGTTTCTCACGGTTTGCCCCTGTGACGCCCGCAAATTCCGATGCTTACAGAATGAGCGAACACCGCTTAGGTAGCTCATTTGGGACGGGGCTCTTTTGGCTGCTCATGTGGTAGCATCGGGTCTCATATAAATGAGGGAGTGGTCGTGTAATCGGGTTCGCCCGGAGAGAGGGAGCCAGACTATGGGACTCGCAGAGCTCGTGTTGCTCGCCGTTGGCCTTTCGATGGACGCCTTTGCCGTTTCCATCTGCAAGGGTCTCGGCATGAAAAAGATCAACCTTAAAGTCGCCGTTGTGCTCGGCCTGTTCTTTGGCGGCTTTCAGGCCGGCATGCCCGTAATCGGTTGGGCACTCGGCAGCCAGTTCATGGGCATCATCGGTCCCATAGACCATTGGATCGCCTTTATCCTTTTGGCCTTTATCGGCGGCAAGATGCTGTGGGAAACCTTTACCGAAGACGAGGATGAGGACGAAGGCGACGGCAAAGATGCCGAAAAGATCGACCTGGGCGAGTACCTAATCCTTGCCATCGCCACCTCGATTGACGCGCTCGCCGTGGGCATCTCGTTTGCCGCGCTCTCGGTCGATATCGTGCCCTCTGTATCACTTATCGGCGTCACAACGTTTATCTTCTCCGTCGCCGGCGTAGCGATCGGCCACACCTTTGGCGCGCGCTACGAAAAACCCGCCACCATCGTGGGTGGCGTCGTACTCGTCCTCATCGGGCTTAAGATCCTACTTGAGCACCTTGGGATCCTCGCACTGTAACGAATAACGGCCGCCCGGCATTGCGCCAGGCGGCCGTTTTCATAGCCAACCGTTTTAGAGCAGCTTAACCAAGGCGACCTTTATGCGGCAAGGCGCTTGAGGACGTCGATGAGCAGCTCGTAGAAGCGCTCGGCAGAAGCGAGCTCCATGCTCTCGTCCGGGGTGTGGACATCGGAGAGCGTCGGGCCCACGGCGATGGCGTCCAGGCCGTGCAGGGCCTCGGCAAACAGGCCGCACTCAAGGCCGGCGTGAATGGACTCGATGCGCAGCTCGGAGCCAAAGAGCTCGCGATAGCTCTCGACAAAGACGTCGCGGACCGGCGAATGCTCGGCATAGCTCCAGCCGGGATACTCGAACTCAAACTTGGCGTCGAAGCCCAGGACATCGGCCAGCGTCTGCAGGCGGTCCTTGAACTCGTTCTGCAGCGAGGTGATCGAGGAGCGCGGGGACAGCATGATCTTGACCTCGTCGTCAGAAGTGGCAACCACACCGATGTTGGAGGAAACCTCGACGGAGCCGTCGGTAGCAACGTTGCGGCGGATCACGCCGTTGGGGGCAAGACGCAGGGCGCGGATGAGGGCAAGCGCGGACTTCTCGTCCATGGCCTCGACCTCGGCGTCGTCGGCAATCTCGACAGTGCAGGTAAAGCCGGGGTCGAAGACCTCGAGCTCGGCAGTGACGTCGGCGATAATGCCCTTTGCGATCTGGGCCGCGGCCTCGGCGGCAGCGTGGTCGGCGTAGACCAGAACAGCCTTGCACTCACGGTTGATGGCGTTGTCCTTGGTGCCGCCGTTAAAGCTAACGATGGCGGGCTCGCCGGCAACCATCAGGCGGTCGATGATGCGGGCCATGATGAGGTTGCCGTTGCCGCGCTCTAGGTGGATATCGCTTCCGGAGTGACCGCCCAGCAGGCCGGAGATGTCGAACGTGAGGGTGCTACCGATTTTGTGCTCGCGCGCGATCGGGCAGGTGTAGGTAACGACGACGCCGCCGGCGCAGCTGACGGTGGCAACGCCCTCTTCCTCGGAGTCAAGGTTGATCATGGTGCGGGCGCTAATCTGGGACTTGTCGAGTGTCTCGGCGCCGACCAGGCCAGTCTCCTCGTCGGTGGTGAATACGCACTCGAGGGCGGGGTGAACGATCGAATCGTCATCGAGAACAGTGAGCATCAGAGCGACGGCGATACCGTTGTCGGCGCCCAGCGTGGTGCCGTTAGCGGTGAGAACGCCGTCCTTGACGAGCAGGTCGATACCATCGGTCGTAAAGTCGTGCTCAACGGAGCCCAATTTGTCGCACACCATATCGATGTGGCCCTGCAGCATTACGGTCGGGGCATTCTCGGCACCGGCAGATGCGGGCTTGCGAATGATGACGTTGTAGACCTCGTCCTGATACACATCGAGGCCGCGCTCTTTGGCAAACGCAACCAGGAAATCGCTGACGCCCTTCTCGTTGCCAGACCCACGGGGGATCGCGCTGACCTCCTCAAAGAAATGGAACAGCTGGGCGGGCTCATAGCCGGTGATCTTGTAGTCCATGGTGCCTCCTTGGCGCAACTGGTTAGACAATAAGACATGCGCCTTGTATATTCCCAGACTTCGTTTGCATAAACCAGTCGAAAACGCCGAGCGCTTTCGCATCATCGGCTAACGGCGGGGAAACGCCACTTTATTAAGATAAAGCAGGTAGACGGACCGCGCCGAAGGGACGTTGGACCCTTCAACCAACCTCAACGCTTGACCAACGCTTATGCATACGCCGTTGGTATGTTTAATGAGATTTACATTGAACGAGGGGCCTTTCCAACAGAAAAAAGGGCGCTCCTTTGGAACGCCCTCGTGGACACAAGGTTTTGTTACGCCCTACAGCGCGCCGGAACCGGCTTGCATCATGCCGCCGGGGCCCGAGCTTACGCCACTGCTCACAGGCGCGGCGTTTCCGGTGTGCGGCGCTGCCGGAGCGGTATCGCCCCCAAGCGCACCTGCCGGACGCGGCGCCGGGATCTCGCCCGTACCGTGGCTAAAGACGAACTTGCCGTCGGCCACGTCGCACAGGACGGTATCGCCGCTGCCCCACTCGCCGGCCAGCAGCTCCTCGGACAGCGGATCCTCGATGAGCTTTTGGATGGCGCGGCGCAGCGGACGTGCGCCGTTGGTGAGGTCGGTACCCTCGGCTACGATCTTGTCGTAGGCCGCATCGGTGAGTTTGATGTTCATGCCGTTGGCAATCAGGCGCTGGCGCAGGTCGTCCACCAGCAGGTGAGCGATCTTGGTCAAGTTCTCGCCCGAAAGCTTCTGAAACACCACGATGTCATCGATACGGTTGAGCAGCTCGGGGCGGAACAGGCGCTTGAGTTCGCCCATCGCACGGCCCTTAATCTCGCTCGAGGTAAGACCCTGCTCACCGGTGGTGCCAAAGCCAACGCTCGCATCCTGCGCAATCTCGCGGGCGCCCACGTTGGACGTCATGATGATCACGGTGTTGCGGAAATCGACCGTCTTGCCCTGGCTATCGGTCAGGCGACCCTCCTCAAGCACCTGCAGCAAGATGTTGAAGATATCGGGGTGCGCCTTCTCGATCTCGTCGAACAGCACGACCGAGTACGGGTGACGGCGAACGGCCTTGGTGAGCTGACCGCCCTCGTCGTGGCCCACGTAGCCCGGGGGGCTACCGATAAGCTTGGAGACCTCGAACTCGCTGCCAAACTCCGACATATCGAAGCTGATGAGCGCGTCCTTGCTGCCAAAGAGATACTCGGCGAGCGTCTTGGCGAGCTCGGTCTTGCCTGTGCCGGTAGGACCCAAGAAGATGAAGCTGCCGCCGGGACGACGCGGGTCCTTGAGCGGCGAGCGGCTGCGGCGCACTGCCTTGGCCACGGCCTCGACAGCTTCATCCTGGCCGATAATGCGGGTCTTGAGCACGCTTTCGGTCTGCAACAGACGACGGCTTTCGCTCTCGGTGAGCGAAGACACCGGCACGCCCGAGGTCACGGACACGATGTCGGCAACCTGGGCGACATCGATGGTGAGCGGGCTGGCGTCGAGCTCGGCCGTCCAAGCTGCCTTGGCCTCGGCGAGCTCAATCTCGGCAGCCTTCTGCTGCTCGGTAATCTCGGCGGCCTTGTTCATGTCGTCGCCCTCGGTGGCCTCCTGCGCGGCAGCCTTGAGCTCCTCCACGCGATGCTCGGCCTCGCGCACCGGCTCAGGCGCACGGTTGGCGGCAATGCGGGCGCGGGCGCCGGCCTCGTCGATGAGGTCGATGGCCTTATCGGGCAGGAAGCGATCCTGGATGTAGCGGTTGGAGAGGTTCGCGGCAGCCTCGATGGCACCCTGCGTATAGCGCACGTGGTGGTGCTCCTCGTAGCGTGGCTTGAGCGCGGTCAGGATCTTGACCGTGTCCTCGACGCTTGGCTCCTCAACATCGATGGTCTGGAAGCGGCGCTCGAAGGCCGGGTCCTTGGTGAGGTACTTGCGGAACTCCTCGGCCGTGGTGGCACCGATGATCTGGAAAGCGCCGCGCGCGAGCACGGGCTTGAGCATGGAGCTTGCATCGATGGATCCCTCGGCAGAACCGGCACCGATGATGGTGTGCATCTCGTCGATAAACAGGATGACGTCGTCGGCTTCGGTTGCCTCCTGGATCACGTTCTTGAGACGCTCCTCAAACTCACCGCGATACTTGGCGCCCGCGACAAGACCCGGCAAGTCGAGCGTCCAGATGTTCTGGTTCATAAGGTTCTCGGGCACGTTGCCGGCAGCGATCTGCTGCGCCAAGCCCTCGACGATGGCCGTCTTGCCCACGCCGGGGTCACCCAAGATAAGCGGGTTGTTCTTGGTGCGGCGCGAAAGGATCTCCATCATGCGCTGGACTTCCTTTTCGCGACCGATCACCGGGTCGAGCTCGCCGTCGCGCGCCTTCTGCGTAAGGTTGGTGGCGAACTGCTTGAGCGTGTCGGTGCCGCTCCCCTTTTGCTGCGAGGCGTCCGAGCCGCTAAAGAACGGCAGGCCTGTACCGGGACGCCCGGCACCGGCACCGGCGAGCGGGCGCTTCTTGTCTTGATCCTTGGCGGTAAGCTTCTCGATGGCTTTTTTAATGGAAGCGGACGAAACACCCAGGCGCATGAGAATGTCCATGGCCATGCCGTTGCCCTCTTCGACGATACCGATGAGCAGGTGCTCGGTCGACACATAGGTCTGGTTGTTCTCGCGCGCCACGCGGAAGGAACGCTCCATCACGCTGATGACGAGCGGCGTAAAGGCGAGCTTAGCGGCCTCGGTCTCCTCGCTGGGCTCGGGAACGGTGGTCTGGACCTCCTTGAGCGTGTCCATGATGTCATCGTAGGAGATATCGAGTGAGCGCAGTGCCTCGGCGGCAATGCCCTCGTCCTCCTTGGCGAGCGCGAGCAGCAGATGCTCGGTACCCACCTTATTTGAGTGAAGATCGAGCGCCTCCTGCTTGGCCATGGACATGACCTTGCGCGCGCGATCGGTAAAACGGTCCAACATGCTAGTTCCTCTTAGACGAGCTAGTTTTTCAAACGCAAAGCGCCACTCGTGGCGGCGCTTTGGTCTCTTTACCCATATGGAGTATATGTTAACCGCTGTGGCCTTTTCCGCGTGCAGCCATACGACAACGTCTACAAAAAAGGAATCGCCGGGTGCGGCGGGCGCTCTAGATTAGAGGCTCTTGCCTAGCAGGCGGGCTCGGCGTCCATGCTCTCGGCAACGTCATCGACGACATCGGCAACGGAAGCGCCCGGCATGCGCACGAGCTCCATATGCTGCTCTTCAAAGACGGTTCCCATGGGGAAGGCGCGTCGGAAGACAAAGCGAGCAACCCCGGCGTGACCAGGAATTTAAAAGCGAAACCCTTGGCAAGGGGACTGGCAACAAACCAGTCGCAGCACATGGCAAAAATATAGGCAACGGGGAAGCCGAGCCACGCGTCGGCAATGACCTCGCCGTTGATGGCCCCATGCTGCAGGGCAACGTTGTAGATGCTCATCCAGAGCACCATGCAAAAGCACATGATAAAAGTAAACAGCAAGCTCTCTCGTTTATTGATAGGCATAAAGGGCAAAATCCTTTCTGTGTTACGCCGCGGTGCACAACAAAAACGGGCGGGCGAGATGGAGCTACTGGGACTTCATCTCGCCCGCCCGTGGTACGTGCGTCTGCGACTACTTATGTGGTGGAACTACCCTAACACGAACGGCGCGCGCTTCGTAAGCGTTGAGTTTATGAAGATGCAGGGCACCGATAATCCCCCGACCCCATAAGTTGCAGTGGAATACGGACTGTTTTGACCCTTTAAGCAGCAATTCAGTCCCTATTTCACCGCAACTCATTTGGTGCAAAGTAACCTGTCCCCCTTGTACCAATTAGCTGGTGTAGCGCCAGCGAGGGTCGGTGAGCGTACGCGCCACACCCAGCCCAACGGGCAGAAACGCTACGATGAGCACTGCGCGCACAAACCAGCCGAGCATATTGACTGTGTCGAAGGTGCACATGTAATACATAGAGCGATAGAGATACAGACCGGGCACCATAATGACAATCGAAGGCACCGTGAGGGCGATGCGCGGGTAGGTGAGCTTGACTTCGGCCAAACTTGCCAGCAGACCCGATACCAGCGCGCCGATAAACGCTGCTGCCTCGGGAGGCATTCCCGTGCTGAGGCCCAGGAAGGGAATCATCGTCGGCGCATCGACAAGGGTCAGACGCAGGGTATTGGACACGGCGCCGATCAACCCAGCTGCCGCGGCCATCTTTACCGGGCTGTTGAACATCACCGAGAAGCCGAATACGCCAACGAAGCTCATCACCACGCGCAGGAGCGTAAGGGTAAGCGGCGAAAGGCCCAGTGGGGCAAAGTCGTCCGGCGCCAGTCCCACACACTCGGCAACCATCCAACCTACGAGGGTCGCCATCACAATAATCGACACAGCATACGAAAGACGCTCGATACCGCTTCGCATGTCGAGCTTAGCGATGTCGAGACCTGCCGTAATGAGCGGAAAGCCAGGAATCACAAAGAGCATGGCGCCGATATAGCCTTCTTGGTGCGACATTGCACCCGGAACAACCTGGGCGAGGCCGAGCAATGCCAGCAAATATGAGATACAGGCCAGTGCGACACCGAGCGTCAAAGCGCTGAACTGACCAAGGCCTTGCTTGAGAATATGGGAGCGGGCAAAGTTGCCGACACCCGCGCCCACGAACGCGCATGCCATCTCAATGGGACCGCCACCAAGTAAAAAGACAAAGGCGCCACAGGCGCAGGCTGCCGCAAGGCCCTGTTGCCAGGGCGCGTAATCAGGTTTTGAACTCTCAACGGTCTTGAGCATCTCGTGGTACTCGTGCACCGTGAAGCGACGACCATAGGTCTCGATTTCCTTGAGGAAGCTCTCCATCATCCAAATGCGATGGGTGTTGACGCCGGTTGTCGGCAGACTGACGACCTCGTTAAAGCAGTGGCCATCTTCGATGCAAGTACACTCAAACGACAGGAGACTTAAGTCAACATGGATGGTGACACCGAGTACGGCGGCGACTCGATTCATGGTATCGCGTACGCGCCAGGCACCCGTTCCACTCGCGAGCATAAGCATACCGGTGCGGCAGACGATGGATGATTTATCGGTGAGCGGCGCATCGACGGCAAGTTCATCGCCTGCCGTCACGATCTGGTGCCAGTCAGTTTTCATATGGAGCGCGCCGGCACGAACGCCGTGGTGCATGGGGGCTCTCGAAAGCAGCGAGTTAAGGCGCGAAGACTGTGGGGACTCCGTTGATTCGTCCTCAACCTCATCAGCCTCTTCAGCGACCAGATCAAAGGAATCAAGCGGCGCTGGCTCGCGACGGTCGATCAGCTCCTCGTCCTCATCATCAAAGTAATTGAACTGATCGAGCATGTCCTCTTCGATTGCGCGCTCGCTCGCATCGTCCATATAGGCGCTCCCTTCCTGCCGACTAACCCCCATCCTAGACAGCGACAGCTAAAGGAAACATAAAAGAGACAACTGTCATGCGAGACATGTGCACAATAGCCGTTGGGTAGTCGTTTAAGAACGTCCCCAACGACTACTCCGGCAACGCCGATGTTTTGGCAACGACAGCGAGCGACGTCCAGGGCGAACAAGTTGGCATGAAAAAGGCAAGGCATAGACCTTCTGGTCATGCCTTGCCTTTTGAATGACAAATTGTCGCCCTGGGCGGCGCGCAGCGTCGGCTGGTCCGCCGTTCGGTAGAACGGCGGAACCAATTAGTACATCTTTGCGCCGGCGGGAATGGAGGCGTCGAGCTGGATCAGGTTGAGGCGCTCCTCGCCCTCCTCCTCGTGGATGGCACTGATGAGCATGCCGCAGCTGGGGATGCCCATCATCTTGCGCGGAGGCAGGTTGGTGATGGCAAGCAGGGTCTTGCCGACCAGGTCCTCGGGCTCATAGTATTCGTGGATGCCGGAGAGGATGGTGCGGTCGGCACCGGTACCGTCGTCGAGCGTAAAGTTCAGCAGCTTCTTGGACTTCTTGACGGCCTCGCATGCCTTGACCTTCACAGCGCGGAAATCGCTCTTGGAGAAGGTATCGAAATCGACGAACTCCTCAAACAGCGGCTCAACGGCGATCTTGGAGTAATCGAGCGTGGGCTTGAGCGACTTAACGAACGGGCTCGCGGCGTTGCCGGCCTCGGCAGCCTTGGCGGCAGCGGCACCGGACTGGAAACCCTTCTCGGGCTTCATGTGCGGGAACAGCAGGACATCGCGGATGGAAGCCTGGTTGGTGAGCAGCATGACCACGCGGTCGATACCGATGCCAATGCCACCCGCGGGAGGCATACCGTACTCGAGGGCGCGCACGTAGTCCTCGTCGTACTCCATGGCCTCATCGTCGCCGCCGGCCTTCTCGGCCATCTGGGCGGCAAAGCGCTCAGCCTGGTCGACCGGGTCGTTGAGCTCGGAGAATGCGTTGGCGTACTCGTGGCCGGCGATGACCAGCTCAAAGCGGTGGGTCAGACGCGGATCGTCCTCAAAACGCTTGGCGAGCGGGCTGACCTCGATGGGGTAATCGCACACGAAGGTCGGGTTGACGATGGTGTCCTCGCCCAGCTCATCGTAAATCTCGGCGATGATCTTGCCGGCAGTCCACTCGGGCTTGATCTCCAGGCCCTTCTCGCGCGCGGCGGCAGCAAGCTCCTCGACAGGCGTGTCGATGGTGACCTTCTTGCCGAGCACGTCAGAGACAATATCAGTCATGGGACGACTTGCCCACTCACCGGACAGATCGATGGTCTGGCCCTGGTACTCGATGACCTCGGGGTTGCCGATGGCCTTGTTGGCAGCCTTGATGACGCCCTGGGCGAGCGCCTTCATGCCCTCGAGATCGGAGAAGGCACGGTAGGCCTCCATCGTGGTGAACTCGGGGTTGTGGGTGAGGTCCATGCCCTCGTTACGGAAGATACGACCGATCTCGAAGACGCGCTCAAAGCCACCGACGATGCAGCGCTTGAGGTGCAGCTCGGTAGCAATGCGCAGGTAGCACTCCTGATCGAGAGCGTTGAAGTGCGTGATGAACGGCTTAGCCGTAGCGCCACCCTGAATGGTCTGCAGGATGGGGGTCTCGACCTCCATGTAGCCGTCGGACTCCATAAAGCGACGGAAGGTGGAGAGGATCTGCGAGCGCTTGCGGAAGGTCTCGCGAACATCGTCGTTGGCGATCAGGTCGACATAGCGCTGACGATAGCGGGTCTCCTTGTCGGAGAGACCGTGGAACTTCTCGGGCAGCGGGCGAACGGCCTTGGAGAGCAGGGTCGCGCTCTTAGGGGCGACGGAGAGCTGGCCGCGCTGAGTACGCACAACCACACCGGTCACACCCAGGATATCGCCAAGGTCGAGGGCCTTGAGCGTATTCCAGGCTGCCTCGTCCATGTCGTTGATGCGGCAGAACAGCTGAATCTCGGCCGTTGCGTCGCGCACGACGATGAACATGATCTTGCCCTGACCACGCTTGGCGACCACGCGGCCGCCGATCTTCACGACGTCCTCGGTGTCTTCGCCATCGGCAAGATCGGCATACTTAGCCTCGATGTCGGCAACGTAGTCCTCGATCTCGGAGTGCTCGGGATAGGGGTTCTGGCCCGCCTCGAACAGGGCGGCGCGCTTGGCCAGGCGCGTGGCGCGCTCGTCGTTGAGCGTCGATGCCTGCTCGGCGGCGTTTTGGTTCTCTGCCATAAGTTAGCTCCTCAAACTAAAACGCTCCCCAGGATTCGGTCCCAGGGAGCGAAAACATACCTTTACGCGGGACCGTGGTCTAGCGTGCGATCTTGGCGATGGTGTAGACGCGAGTCTTGCCGGAAGGCGTAACGACCTCGACGGAGTCGCCCTCGCCGTGGCCGATGATGGCGTGGCCGACCGGGGACTCGTTGGAGATCTTGTGCTCGAGCGAGTTGGTCTCGGTGGTACCGACGAGCGTGACTTCCATGACCTCACCGTTGGGATCAATCAGCGAAACGGTGGAACCGATGGAGACGGTCAGATCGCCCGTGGTGGCAGCAACCTGAGCGTTGGCGAGAATAGCCTGAATCTCGGCAATGCGAGCAGCATTCTGAGCCTGCTTGTCCTTGGCGGCATCGTACTCGGAGTTCTCCGAAAGGTCGCCAAACGCGCGGGCTTCCTTGATGTCCTCGACGATCTCCTTGGCGTAATCGCCCTCACGCCAAGCGAGCTCCTCGACGAGCTTCTGGCGGCCCTCAGCGGTCAGTACGATCTGGCTTGCGTCCATACGGATATCTCCCCAACTATGATGTAACAATCAACTGTCAACATAACGAAAAAGACCGGCTAGCCTGCGGGCAAGCCGGTCAGGTGCTCACCCCAAAGGGATGGGACTACTCTGCGTCCGCGTCGCCGTCCTCTTCCTTCTTTTTCTTGGCGGCGGCGAGCTGGGCCTCGAGCTCTGCGATCTTCTTGTCCTCCTCGGACTCCTCGACCACAACGTCCTCGGCCTGCTTGGTCTCGTCCTTATCGTCGCCCTCCATACCCTCGCGGATATTCTTGACGGTAGAGCCGAGGGACTTGCCGAGCTTCGGCAGGTTCTTGGGCCCGAAGATAATCAGGACAACGACGAGAATGATGATGAGCTCAGGAGCCCTCAGTCCAAACATGTAGACCTCCACAAAACAGCGAGACAAGCTCGAATGAGTATACCGCGGGTATCGCGGTATCACAACAATAGCTAAAAAAAGGGACCGCAAGAAGCGGTCCCTCCTCATGCTCTGGTCGGGTTGACTGGATTTGAACCAGCGACCCCTGCGTCCCGAACGCAGTGCTCTACCAAACTGAGCCACAACCCGTTAGCTCGACTATAGTAACAAAGATTTTCGCCGCGTGCTAGAGAAATTTTTATTTCTTTGGCGCGTCGATTTGAACCGTGTTGTGAATAAGCTCAGTCGCGCAGGACCACCAGCCATTTTGCTGGGCAGCCCCGGCAAGCCTTTCGGCCGTGGCGGCGGTGTCGCAAATGGCAAACGAGCAGGCACCCGACCCGCACACGTCCACGGCAACGGTTCCCTCCTGTTCGCTCAGCCAGTCGAGAACCGCCTGGATCTGCGGCTCCATCAAAGCAGAAATGACGCCCAAGTTGTTATGGATGAGCGAATACGCCATCTTCGCATCACTCACGCTAAGAGCCGATGCAATGGCACCGGGCGCAGTCGCGGGCACCGGGGCCTCGTCAAAACGTCGATAGGCCTCAATTGTCGAAACGCGCGCCTCCCGAGGCTTGACCAGCACAACGGGCGTCACAGGAAGCGCGGGGTACTCAGTTGCCAGAACGTCTCCCCCACCCACGTAGAATGCGGGGCTCGTATGCAAAAAGAACGGCACGTCGGCGCCGATGCCACGCGCAATCTCGTCCAGCGCAGGATCAGTGCGGTCGATGCCCCACAGCTCAGCCAGGGCAACGATAACCGCCGCGGCATCCGTCGAGGGGCCGCCCAGGCCGGCGCACAGCGGGATGCGCTTCTCAATCGTCACGCACACGTTTGCCTCGCGCCCGAAATGATCGGCCATGGCGACGGCGGCGCGGTAGGCAGTATTCTTTTGCATGGGAAAATCTGATGCCGGAACCGTCTGGACGGTCAACGCCTGCGCCGGCGTGACCGTCACGGTATCGGCTAGGCCGACAGCTGCCATCAGGGAATCGACGTTGTGGTAGCCGCGGGTATCGCGCTCGGTATGAACCCCCAGGTAGAGGTTAATCTTTGCCGGCGCAGTAAGGATGAGGGACCGATCGGTCACCGTTAATGCTCCTCGAGCTGGTTGCCGAGCGGAGTAAAGATGTGCTCGCCGCTCTCGGGGTCGAACAGTTCAACCTGACCGGTAAGGACGTCGATGTACTGGTAGGACTGACGCGACTTGCGGCCGCGGCGCTCGTCAACCTCGACGATAAAGACAGCCGGGTGGACGCTCTTGATGGTACCCATGCGCTCGACAACGCGGGTACGGCCCATGTTGGCCTTCACCTTGACGCGATCGCCCACCATATCGGTCAGCTTCTCGTGGATGTCGTCGACGTAATTGACTTCCATCTCTTCCATGAACAGGGCCTCCAGAAGGTGCAATTCAAAAAGGGGATAATACCCCTAAGATAGACAAAACTCTAATACTATAGCACCCTGTTACAACCCCACGCAAGTAGCTAATTAGGCTACTTACAGATTATCGGTATCGAGGACAATGGTGAACGGGCCGTCGTTGACCAGGTCGACTTTCATGTCGGCGCCAAAGATGCCGTGCGCCACATGGTCGACGTCCTGGGCGACGAGCGTCAGAAAGTACTCATAAAGCTCGTTGGCGACATCGGGCGCGCCAGCATCCGTAAACGACGGACGACGGCCGTGGCGGCAATCGGCAAACAGCGTAAACTGCGACACCACGAGCACCTCGCCGTCGACATCGGCAAGCGCCAAGTTAGTCTTGCCGTTCTCGTCCTCGTTGATACGCAGCCCGCGGAGCTTGCCCCATAGTTTATCGGCCTCGGCACGCGTATCGCCATGGCCCACACCCAGCAATACCAGATAGCCGCGCCCAATGCGGCCCACGCACTCGCCGTCGACCGTCACACCGGCGTTGAGCACGCGCTGCACCACCGCACGCACGGCCTACTCCTCGCCCGTGAGTTTGGCGGACAGGTGCTCGAGTGCATGGAAACGATGGCTGATGGCGTTCTTCTCGTCCGCTGTGAGCTCGGCCATAGTCTTGCCCGGCGTATCGACCGGCAGGAACAGCGGGTCGTAGCCAAAGCCGTGGTCGCCGCGGCCCTCGTGTGCGATAACGCCCTCGCAGGCACCCTCGCCATAGGTGACCAGGCCGTCTTGGTCGATGAGCGCAACGACGCTCATAAAGCGTGCGGTGCGATCCTCGTCTGCCACGCCTTCCAGATTAACGAGAAGTTTGGCATTGTTGGCGGCATCATCGCCGTGTACGCCCGCATAACGCGCGCTATACACACCCGGCTCGCCGTCCAGCGCGTCGACGACCAAGCCGGAATCGTCGGCGATGGCCATAAGGCCCGTCTCCTCGACCGCAGCCTGCGCCTTGATGATGGCGTTCTCCAAAAACGTCGTGCCGTTTTCCTCGGGGTCCTCAAAATCGCCCAGCTGGCCGAGCGCCACAAAGCGCACCTCGGGCATGACCTTGCCCAAAATGGCCTCGATCTCGGTGAGCTTATGGGCGTTACCCGTGGCCACAACAATGGTCGCCGCCGGGTCGAGGGTGTCGATGTCAATCTTCTCAAGTGCCATAGCTGGCCTCCTTGTCTCTTATAGCAATGCCGTGTAGAGGACGACGAGGGCCTCGGCCTCTCCCCTCTCAATCAACGGCAGTCTTATACTTCGGCGTTTTCGCAGATTAAACCTGCCAAAATCAACATCCCCTTTTGGCAGGTTAGGCGAGGGCTTGACGCTGAAGCTCGATGAGCTCGGCGATGCCCTTGTCGCCCAGATCGAGCAGGGCGTTGAGACGCTTGCGGTCGAAGGGCGCCTGCTCGCCGGTACCCTGGAGCTCGATCATCTCGCCGGAGTCGGTGGCGACGAGGTTCATGTCGACCTCGGCGTGGCTGTCCTCGGAATAATCCAAGTCGAGCAGGGTGTTGCCGTCGACGACGCCCATGGAAATAGCGGCAACCTGACCGGTAAGCGGAATGCGCTCGAGCTTGCCCGCCTCGACCCACATGGCAAAGGCGTCGTGCAGCGCCACCCAGGCGCCGGTGATGCTCGCCGTACGCGTGCCGCCATCGGCCTGGATCACATCGCAGTCAACGGTAACGGTGTACTCGCCGAGCGCCTTCATGTTGACGACGGTGCGCAGGCTGCGGCCGATCAAGCGCTCGATCTCCATGGAACGGCCCTTGCGGTTGGCATGTTCGCGCTTGCAGCGCTTGCCGGTCGACGCCGGCAGCATCGCATATTCCGCCGTTACCCAACCGGCCTTGGCGCCCTTGCGCCAGCCCGGAACGCCCTCCTCGATGGTGGCGGCGCACAGCACGCGCGTGTCACCAAACTCTGCCAGGCACGAGCCGTGGGCGTGCTTCATGACGCCGCGGGTGAGCTTAACGGGACGCAGCTCGTTTGCGGCGCGGCCGTTGGCGCGGTTGACCTGCATATATTCCATGGAACTATCCTTTCGGCAAAAGAGTGGCGAAGACTCCGGCGACATTGCGTGCCTAACCGAGTTCATCGATATCGACATGCTCGATGCTTTTGAGCGGCTGGCCAAAGATAAAGCTGCCCGCCACCGCAAACTCGGCAATGTTGTCGGACGTGGTGGCAAAGCGATGCTGCGGCTCGGCGGTGTTGCCCGCCAGCTGCTCACGGCGCATGAGGATATCGGTCAGCTCGCGGGTGGTCTCCTCGGCGGAGCTCACCACGCGCACCCCGGGCCCCAACGCATGACGGATGGGGCCCACCAGCAGCGGAAAGTGCGTACAGCCGAGCACCACGGTATCGATGCCACGATCGTGCAGTGGCTCGACAGTGGCGTTGACCAGCGCGCGAACGGCTGGCGTATCAAAAATATCCTCGTTCTCGAGCCACTGCTCCTGCAGATGCGCGCCCGAGGCGAGCTCGTGCTCGACAACCTCGACAAAGCTCGAGGCAGGGCAGCCATACACGTCCACGCCGGCATCCAAGTCCTGGATGGCGCGCGTGTAGGCGCCCGAGCGGATGGTGAGGTTGGTGGCGAGCACGCCCACACGGCGCGTGCGGGTGCTGTTGATGGCGGCACGCGCGCCCGGCGCGATTACGCCAATCACGGGGACATCGAGCACCTGCTGAGCCAGGCGAAGCGCCGCTGCCGTCGCCGTATTGCAGGCGATGACCATGATCTTGACGTCGTGTCTCGAAAGCCAGCGCCCCGCCTGTAGCGCAAACGAGCGCACCTCGTCCTCGGTGCGGGTGCCGTAAGGGCAGCGCTTGGTATCGCCAAAGTAGTAGACGGACTCGTGCGGAAGCGCCGTCGCAATCGCGCGCGCAACCGTCAAGCCGCCCAGACCCGAGTCGAACACGCCAATGGGGCGCGTATCACCGGCCAGATTCTCGATATCGGACATTACCTCACCAGATTCTCTCTCGAAAAGATATGGCCAAGCGTAACGGCACTGCGCTATGAACGGGCCGCAACGAGCAGCTCCGCCGTCGCCGCCCAGCCGTCAACGATCCTGCCGCGCGTGACAAAGGCGTTATCGCAGGACGCAAGAAACTCGGACGCGCCGGCGCTGGTCAGACCGTTCTCGACCAGGCAGAACGTGCCCACGTGGTCGGCCATGTAGAAATCAGACTCGGAATCGCCGAGTGCCAGCGTCTCGTCGCGCTCGATGCCCAGATGCTCGCAGAAACGCGCGACCGCCACGCCCTTGTCGAGACCCGACGGATTGATGTTAAAGGCACGACCGTCCTCGACGCGATCGAGCTCGAGGGTCGTCGGCTTGGACAGATGAGTCAAGTGGCCGTTGCAGGCCCAAACCAGACCGCAGCCGGCCTCGTCGAGGATGGCCTGCGCCTCGTCATCGGGAATATCGCCGCGCATGCCGACGGTGACCTCGCGGTACTTATAGCCAGTCGACATGTCGTTGTGGTACTCGATCTTGTGCGGCCAGCGAGCGAGAATCTTCTCGCACACGCCGGTCTGCTCAATCACCTGGTGCGGCGTAAGGCCGCAGGCGGGGTCGTAAGGCATGTCGCCGGTCAGATACTCCCAGTCGTTGGCCTTGAGGTCGTACATGACCAGGCCACCCATCTCGCCAATGTAGGAGTTGAGGCCGAGCACGCGGGCATCTTCGTGGATCATGGTGCGGTTGCGACCCGAGGTGGGAATTACCTGGATGCCAGCGCGGGCAAGCGCCACGACGGCCTCGACGAGCTTGGTCGAGGGATTGCCGTCGTTGTCGCGCAGCACGCACGAGCCGGGCGCGAGCATCGTGGCGTCCAGATCGGTAAAGACGTACTTGACCTTGGCAAGGCGCTCGCGCATCTCGCCCGAAAGCTCGGCAACGGTCGGCAGGGTGTTGTGGGACATGGTCACTCCATTTATTACGTAGAAGAGGCTTAATCTTGGTACCGCGTTTTCCCTAAGGTGAACACGCTTGGGAGGCACGGCATCATCGGGCGTCGATGATTCGCAAACGCCATCCTAAAGGCAGCGACGCTTAGGCGTCGTACGCCGCAAGGATGCGCTTGAGAACCGAGCCATCACGCTCGCAGGGCTCGGGTCCGTTCTTGCGCAGCATGCACTCCTCCTCGCCCTTGCCGGTCACGATAACCACAGCGGGGCGGTCGGTCTCGCGCACGGCCGTCTCGATAGCGGCGGCGCGGTCGCACACGATCTGCCAGTTATCGTTTCCCTGCGCCTGGACATTGCGCGCAATCTCGGCGCAGATGTCCTCGACGTCCTCGGGGCCCGGGTCATCCTCGGTAATCACGATGCGATCGGCGTACTTGCCGGCAGCGATACCCATCGTAGTACGGCGATCGACACCCTTGCCTCCCGTTGCACCAAAGACAACCGCCAGCTCGCGCTCGGGATAGTTCTCGCGCAGGTCGCGCAAAAGCGTCTCGAGGCTCATGCCGTTGTGCGCATAGTCAACGACGCCCAAAATCTTGCCCGATGCAGACGGATAGAGCTCCATGCGACCGGGAACAAAGACGCCCTCAAAGCCATGGACGATGCCCTCTTCGGAAATGCCGAGGGCCTCGGCGCAGGCAATGGCGGCAAGCGCATTGGACACGTTGAACTTGACGGGCGTGGGAATCACGATGTCACGCGTAAAGCGCGGCGTGCGGACCGTGGCGATCACGCCGCAATCGCCGTTGCGAATGGCCAACGCACGCACGTCGGCGCGTCCATCGGTCAGCGAGAACGTCACCGTGCGCTCGCAGCGGGACGCCGCCTCGAGCACGCGGTCGACGTGGTCCATATCGAGGTTGACCACGGCAAAGCGGCTCTGCGAAAAAATCTTGAGCTTGCTGGCAAAGTAATCCTCGAGCGTGGGGTGCTCGATCGGCGAGATATGGTCCTCACCGATATTGGTAAAGGCGCCCACTTCAAAGTCAATCTTGCCCGTACGCTCGTATTTGAGGCCCTGGCTCGACGCCTCCATGACCAGCCACGGAGCGCCCGCCTCGGCGGCATGTGCGATACGCGACTGCAAAAGGAAGGACTCGGGGGTCGTTAGCTTAGAAGGACCGGCCTCGATACCGTCATCGAACTCGATACCCGTGTTGAGGGCTGGTCGATGACGGCCCGTGAGCTTAGCCTCGTTGGCAAGAATGCCACGCAGATAAAAGCTGCAGGTCGACTTGCCCTTGGTGCCCGTAAAAGCGCAGACCTTCACCTTGCCCGAGGGATGACCGTAATAGGCGTCCGCCACCACAGCGAGCGTGCGGCGGATATCGTTGACGATCACAGCGGGAATATCGACGTCGTAATCAACCTCGGACACGTACGCCACGGCGCCTTCGGCAATCGCCGAGACCAGATACTCGGGCTTGAACGCACGGCCCTTGCAGACAAACAATGTGCCCGGACGTACCTGGCGCGAGTCGTCGGTCGCAAACTCGATGCGCTGGTCGCAAAGAGTATCCGGCTTGGAAACAACAAGGGCCTCGGCCTCGAGCAGCTCCACATAGCGCATCAAAGCCAGCTTCTCCTTCGTCGCACCCGACATATAACGACCTTTCTCGCTAAACCTAACCTTAAAAGAGCAAAAACCGTCCCAGATGAATCCGGTCGCGCCCCTGTATTATCAACCATCCTAATATGCCACCTGACCTTGCGAGTGTCTCAGCACCCTAAAAAATTGCAAGGACCAGCGCACGGTTAATTCGAAATAACAAAACCCCCGCCCTACAAATGCGCGCGATGCGGGGATGACCAGTGAGTTTGTCATGCTCTACAAGGACACATCGCTGCTTTCGAGCGTCGTCGTCATGGAACTCCTGCTGTTCTCCAAAAACCTCACGACCACCACGGGCAACATCACACCCTACATTTGCGCCGCACCCTACTATCTGGTTGTGACGATTCCGCTCAGCCACGTCGTCGCCAAGGTAGAGCACCGCCTTGCCGAGCGCGGCAAGCGCTAGCCCCTCTCGCGCTCTCGCACACAGCAATCGGCGCAGTCACGGCCCGCCGCTTCACCCAACGTGCGGGCCGTGGTTTTTCGGTCCCCTCGGCGCTTATGCCCCATCACGAAGCAAAAGATTGGCATGATAGTAAGGATTGATTGATATCGACTGCTGCAAACCTTGCGGCAGCGCACCTAAGCCGTCAGCAGAAAGGATCTTGCATGTGCGGTTTTGTCGGTTTTACCGGTACAGATGAACAGAGTGAGCTGGTTCTCACGGCCATGATGAATCGCATCATCCATCGCGGGCCGGATATGGGTGGCCAGCACATCGTCGATAACGTCGCCCTCGGCTTCCGCCGTCTTTCGATTCTCGACCTTTCCGAGGCTGGCGCTCAGCCCATGTCGAGCGATGACGGCAAGGTCACCATCGTCTTCAACGGCGAGATCTACAACTTCCAGGAGCTTCGCGCCGAGCTCGAGGCTGCCGGCTACGTCTTCCACTGCAACGCCGACACCGAGGTCCTGGTGCACGGCTACGAGGAGTGGGGCGAGGACCTGGTCAACCGCCTGCGCGGCATGTATGCGTTCGTGATTCACGACCAGAACAGGAACAAGCTCTTCGGCGCCCGTGACATCTTTGGCATCAAGCCGTTCTATTACTACCGGGCCTCCGACGGCTCGCTGCTGTTTGGCTCCGAGATCAAGAGCTTCCTGGACCACCCCAAGTTTGAGAAGGCCGTCAACCGCGACGCGCTGCGTCCCTACCTCACGCTGCAGTTCCCTGCCACGGAGGAGACGTTCTTTAAGGGCGTGTTCAAGCTTGCCCCCGCGCATTGCTTTACGTACGACCTTACGACCAACACTATGGACATCAAGCGCTACTGGAGCTGCGACTTTACCGATGACAACTCCAAGAGCTTCGAGGAGTACGTGGACGAGTGCGACAAGGTCGTGCACGAGAGCGTTGCCGCGCACCGCATCGCCGATGTTAAAGTTGGCTCGTTCCTCTCCGGCGGCGTCGACTCCAGCTACATTGCCGCCTGCCTCATGCCCGATACCACGTATTCCGTCGGCTTTGACTACAAGAACTTCAACGAGACCAACTACGCCGCCGAGCTTTCCGACAAGCTTGGCATTAAGAACGTGCGCAAGATGATCACCGCCGACGAGTTCTTCGACGCGCTACCCGATATCCAGTACCACATGGACGAGCCACAATCGAACCTCTCCAGCGTACCGCTGTACTATCTGGCACAGATGGCCGCCGAGGAAGTTACCGTCGTCCTTTCGGGCGAGGGCGCCGACGAGCTGTTTGCCGGCTACGAGTGGTACGAGGACACCCCCGAGATGCGATCCTTCAAGAAGCGCGTGCCGCTCGGCGTGCGCCGTGCCCTGGGCTCGCTCGTTCAGCATCTCCCCTACTTTAAGGGTCACAACTTCCTGACCAAGTGCGCCGAGGTCCCCGAGCGCTGGTACGTGGGCCAGGCAAAGGTGTTCGACCCGTCCGAGGTTGACGAGGTTCTCAAGCCAGCTTACGACACCGGCAAGAACGCCTCCGAAATGTGCGCAGAGTACTACAAGCAGGTCCCCGACTGCTGCGAGCTCTCTAAGAAGCAATATCTGGATATGAACATGTGGCTTCCGGGCGACATTCTGCTCAAGGCAGACAAGATGTGCATGGCACACTCCCTGGAGCTCCGCGTTCCGTTCCTGGACAAAAAGGTCATGGAGTTCGCCGAGCATATTCCCGCCAACTACCGTGTCAACGAAGAGGGCTGCAAGCTTGTCCTGCGCCACGCCGCCAATCGCACGCTGCCCGATGAGTGGGCAACACGCAAGAAGGTTGGCTTCCCGGTGCCAGTTAAGTTCTGGCTGCGCGAGCAGAAATACTACGACTACGTCAAGGAGTACTTCACCGCACCGTGGGCTGCCGATTTCTTTGACACCGATGCGCTCATGAAGCTGCTCGACGATCACTTTGAGGGCCGCGCGCTCAACCAGCGCAAGATCTATACCACGCTGACGTTCCTCATTTGGTACAAGCGCTTCTTTATCGACGAGAACAAGGGCACCGAAGTCTCCGCTTAGATTTCGTTATGAATTAGCGGTGAACCCCGCAGGGTTTCCGCTATACTCAATTCCCGCGGGCGATTGGCGCAACGGTTAGCGCAGGTGCTTTACACGCACAAGGCTGGGGGTTCGAATCCCTCATCGCCCACCACTGAATTGGAAACGGTCCTCGCAAGGGGACCGTTTTTGTTTGCACACGGCCTATCCCAGCCATGGTAAATCGATAGCAAAACGGGCTCCAGTTTGCCCAATCGTGCGCCAAACGGCACGTGACGGTCTGGAACCCGCTTCAAATTGCTATGCCTGATGGCGCTAAGCTAAAACACCCGCCAGGATCTCGATTAAGCTGTCCACATCGGCTTCCTCGCACACGAGCGGCGGCAAGAAGCGCAGTGTATGTGCACCTGTAGCGTTAATCACCGCACCAGCCACCAATGCGCGAGCCACAACGTCGTGCGCATCACCCGCAGCATCGTCCAAATCACAGCCGAGCATTAGGCCGCGACCACGCACCTCGGTAACATGCGGCAGCTTGGCGAGCCTTGCCTCCATATAGGCGCCCACCTTGGCGGCATGGTCTGCGTAGTCACCGCGCACAAGCGCGGATAGCGTCGCGGCACACGCCGCGATGGCCAAGCAGCTGCCGCCGAAGGTCGAACCATGGTCGCCGGGCTTAAAGATGTCAGCGATTTCCTTCTTTGCCACCACGGCACCCATGGGCACGCCGTCGGCGATGCCCTTGGCAAGACTCATGATATCGGGCTCCACACCATAAGTCTGGAACGCGAACGGCTTGCCGGAGCGGAAAATACCACACTGGACCTCGTCGGCGATAAGCACGGCACCCACCTCGTGTGCCAAGTCGCGCGCCGCAGCCATAAACTCCTCGGTCATGGGATGCACACCGCTTTCGCCCTGGATCGGCTCGAGCATCACAGCGCAAATCTCGCTTCCCAGCTGCTTAAAAATCGCACGCAGTTCATCTACATCGTTGGGTGTGCATGCCACAAAGCCACCCGGCAGCGGGCGGAAACTGTCCTGCAGCCAATCCTGCATGGTCGCAGCAATGGTCTCGAGCGTACGACCATGAAATCCGCCGCGCATACACACGATGGTGTTGCCACCGTTTCCGGCACGCTTGGCGTACAGACGCGCGAGCTTCATAGAGCCCTCGTTGGCCTCGGCACCGGAATTGGCAAAGAACGTCTCCCACACCTGTTCGCCCGCAGTCGGAGCGCCAAGCGCCGCCGCCGTGGTCTCGTCGCCAGCGGCAATCGCGTCGGCAAGCACGCGCGCACCGTCCGCATCGTCGTTGGCGAGCTTGGACAGCAACGCCGCAACCTGGCCGCGCTGCTCAATGTAGAAGTAGTTGGAGACATGCAGGAGCTTTTTGGCCTGGGCCTCGAGCGCCGAGAGCACCGCCGGATTGCCGTGGCCTAGGCTGCATACGCCAATACCTGCAAGAAAATCGAGATATTCGCGACCATCGTCGCCGGTGAGCTTCATGCCGTGGCCCTCGACAAACTCGACCGGCGAGCGGCCAAAGGTCTGCATAACGTAGTGGGATTCGAGCGATTGTTGAGCTGCAAGTGACATGAGATGCCTTTCGTTAAGCGCCAGGTGGCGCGGACTGTGGGTGTAACGGTGTGACGATTTCTAACCAGCTAGACCGTCTGGAGCTTCTCGACCTCGTCGAGGTTCTCGGTCAGGCGCGCCGCAAAGGTCGAAAGCGGGTGCGGGTGCGTATCAAATTCGTAGGCCGTCTCGGTAGAGTGGATCACGGTGCCGACGCCGGCATCGGTCAGCAGCTCCAGGAGCAGCGAATGCGGCGTGGTACCGTTAATGATGTGAGCGCGAAATACGCCGCCGACAAGCGCATCGACGGCCGCGCGCAGTTTGGGAATCATGCCCTTATCGACCTCGCCACCGTAGAGCATCTCATTAACCTCGTCGAGCGTTAGGTTGGAGATGAGCGAGTCTTTATCGCTAAAGTCCTTGTACAGGCCGTCGACGTCGGTCAAAAAGATCGCCTTGTGCGCGTGGAGCGCCGCCGCAACGGCACCGGCGGCGGTGTCGGCGTTGATATTGAAGAAGCCACCGTCCTCCCCCGCCGCGACGGTAGCGATGACGGGAATATACTCGCTATCGAGCAAGTTCTCGATGTAGTCGGTGTTGACATGCGTCACTTTGCCCACGCGTCCGAGCTCGGGGTCGAGCGGCTCGGCGATGAGCGTGCCGGCGTCGCTGCCCGATACGCCCACGGCCAAGTTACCGTGGTGGTTGATTGCCGCCACCAGCTCTTGGTTAACCTTGCCGCCCAGCACCTCGCGCACGATATCCATGGTCGCCGGCGTGGTCACGCGCTGACCGTTCTTAAACTCGACGGGCATATCGTAATGGCTCAGCGCCTCGTTGATGGCTTTACCACCGCCATGCACGATGACGGGGCGCATGCCGATAATCTTGAGCAAAACGATGTCGCTCATCACGTCGCGACGCAGCTGCTCGTCTACCATGGCGGCCCCGCCATACTTGATAACGACCGTCTTGCCAGTCAGGTTTTTAATCCACGGCAGCGCTTCGAACAGCAGCTGCGCAGTTGCTTCGTTGGATTCGCTCGAACGACAATCGCGTGCGAATTTCATAATCTGCCTCGTCTTTCGTATCGTTATCGCGCTGTGCTCCGCTGCCCGCAATCGCGGCGAGATGCGCAGCGTGCCTGGAGTCTAGGAGCGGTAGTCACCATTGATTGAGATGTACTCGTGCGTGAGATCACAGGTCCACACGGTCGTTGCCGCGTCGCCTGCTCCCAGGTCGGCCGAAATCACGATCTCGGGCGCCTCAAAACGTCGCAGGGCCTCGTCCTCGTCAAAAGGAACAGTCAGGCCCTCGCGGCAGACGGGCATGCCCATCATGTCGATGGAAACGTCTTCCTGATTAAACTTTACGCCGCACTTGCCGAGCGCCATGGCAACGCGACCCCAATTGCAGTCGTGGCCAGCGATGCAGGTCTTGACGAGCGGCGAGTTGGCGACGGCGCGGGCGGCGATATCGGCTTCCTCGTCGTTGGCGGCGCCGGTGACGTTAACCGTCACGAGCTTTGACGCACCCTCGCCATCGGCCGCGATGTTACGCGCCAGGCTCTCGCACACCTCGTGCACGGCAAAGGCCAGCTCGTCAAAGGCGTCAGTGCCCTCGACGATGGCCTCGGCATCCGCGGCGGCAGCGGCAGAAGCCAGCATGATACAGGTGTCGTTGGTCGAGGTATCGGAATCGACCGTCACTTTATTAAAGGTCTGTTTAACGGTCGAGAGCAGTAGGGTGTGGAGCGCCGCCGACTCGACGGGGGCATCGGTAGTAATGACCGCGATCATGGTGGCCATATTGGGCATGATCATGCCCGATCCCTTGCACATGCCGCCCACCGTATAGGTATTGCCTGCGTGCCCCGCGGCCTCGCTGCTGTAGCGAACGGCATACTCCTTGGAATGCGTATCGGTCGTCATGATGGCACGGGCTGCATCGGCGCCGCCATGGGCAGAGAGTGCCTCGTAGGCGGACGGAATTGCCGTCTCAAACGTGTCGATCGGCAGAATCTGTCCGATCACGCCCGTGGAGGCAACTAAAATCTGTTGGGGTTCACAGCCAATGACCTGCGAGGCGATATTGCACGTCTCGCGCGCACAGGCAAGGCCGGTCTCGCCCGTGGCGGCGTTCGCGTTGCCGGAGTTGATTGAAACACCGGCGATGATGCCATAGCCCTTGTCCGTACCGCCCAGGTTGGCACGGCTCACCTGCACGGGCGCCGCACAAAAGCGGTTAGTCGTAAACACGCCGGCCCCGGGACAGGGTTTATCGGGCACAACGAGCGCGTAATCCAGGCGCTCGGGATTCTTGCGGAATCCGGCATGGATGCCCGCCGCCTTAAAGCCGGCTGCCGCCGTTACGCCGCCCTCGACGGCGCGAATCTTGATATCGAACTGCTCAGCATTCATCGTCTTTACGACTCCTTATGTCAAACAAAAAATGGGCATCGGTTGGTGCGCCATGCCAGCCACAATCATGAGACCAGCTTAAAAGTGGCGCCAAACTCGATACCCGACTACCAAATCGTTAATAATCGAATGTGCTACACCGGGCACGCCACTGTGGGCAAGCCTCGTCGCTCGTCAAAACCAAAGACGATGTTGGCGCACTGGACCGCCTGGCCCGCAGCGCCCTTGCACAAATTGTCGATGGCGTCCGTCGCCACCAGCACGCCCGCACGCTTGTTGAGCGCAAGGCCGATCTGGGCGGCATTGGTACCGACAACCGAAGCCGTCTTGGGTTGCTGGCCGGCATCGAGCACGCGCACAAAGGTACGACCGGCGTAGAACTTCTTGTAATGGTCGACGGCATCCTCAAGAGTCAGCGCTTCGAGAGCCTGCGTTGCGAGCGGCAGCGTCACCGTAGAGAGCAGGCCGCGCTTGAGCGGTGCCAGGTGCGGAGTAAAGACGACGCGATCGGTAAGGCCCAGAATTTGCTCGATTTCTGGCGTATGGCGATGTTTTCCTACGCCATAGGCCTCCAGATTCTCGTCCGCGCTGCAAAAATGGGTGCGGGTGTTGCACGACTTACCGGCACCCGTCACGCCACTGATGGCGTCGACGACTACGGGGCCGCTCTGGGCCACCCAGCCCGCACGCACGGCAGGCGCGGCAGCAAGACTCGTTGCGGTGGGATAGCAACCGGCGCAGGCGACCAGTACGGGCTTGCCGTCGGCGTGGTCGGATGCAGCGGTCTCTAAGTCCTGGCAGAACAACTCGGGCAGACCGAAGGCACGTGTTTTAAGCAACTCGGGGCTCGTGTGCTCGGCGGCATACCATGTCTCAAAGACAGACGCGTCGCTCAGACGGTAATCGGCCGAAAGATCAAAGCAAGAGACACCCGATGCAAGCAGAGCGGGCACCTGTGCCATGGCAGCCGTGTGCGGCACGGCGAGAAAAACCGCATCGCAGCTCTTGAGTTCAGGGGCGTCATGCGTGGTGAAAACCAAATCGCTCACGCCAGCAAAGCTCGGATACACCGCGGACAGCAGCTGGCCGGCATCGGCGTTGGACGTAATGGCAACAAGTTCATACTCGGGATGGCCGAGCACGAGGCGAATAAGCTCGGCGCCGGCATATCCAGCCGCGCCGACGATTCCAACCTTTAAAGACATATCGGACTCCTTGTCTGCGGTCTTATGCGTCATTGCGCATTCCGCAGCTGTCGTTATGAGGTAGGTTGAAACTTTAGCACCCGAGAATGCATATTTACGCAAATAATTTGTGTCTTCATGCATTGAAACATACCCGACACATTCGCTTGAAGGAATTGACAAAAAAATAAGCGAGCTCTGCATTAGCCGCAGCGCATCATACTGCTGGCCAATGCGGAGCCCACCTTATACGGAATACCAAACTTAAGGGTCGCCCAGAGCAGCCTAGAGCTCGACCGGAACCCATTCGTCGTGATTGCAGATAAAAGCCTCGGGGTCCTCGACGCTAAAGAAGACGAGCGTGGGGTCGTTAGGCCCCTCATAGTGCTCGCTCAAGCGCTCAAGATGCTTCCACCCGACCTCGCGCATTTCATCCGAAGCCCGGTCGTCCAGACCCGCACGCCCGCGCAGGATCAACCAACCATGGCCCGGCCACCAACTCGTGGCCTCAAAGCGCTGGTTTTGCAGCAGCTCTTGCCACACATCTTTGGTGCGCGCCGTTACAAACCACAGCTTGCCGTCCTGAATCTGCGCAAACGAGAACGGACGCACATGCGGCTGCCCATCCACGCTCGTCGCTAGGTACCACGCCGGCACCGACGTCAGATACTCCAGCACCGTATTCAATCCGTCCACGTTTCCTCCTGTCATCTGACCAGTCTTTTTGGAATGGGCAGCTAATTTGGGAAATTAAAGCTCGAGGAGCTCTTCGCTGCCGTCGATATCGCAGAACCGCGCGGCGATGTTGCGGACCGAGAAGAACGCAAGGCGGCCATCGTTGGCACTATCGTGTTGCTCGCCAATGCCCACCATATGCTTAAAGCCCGTCTGGCGCACCTTGTCACTCACGAATGCATCGTCCTCGAGTGCGGCCTCGCCAGTTAACACGATCCAGCACTCCCCCGGCTTCCAGCCCGATACCTCAAACTTGGGATTCTTGCTCAACTCCGCCCACACGTCCTTGTCGCGCGACGTGCAAAACCACAGCTTGTCGTTATCGACCATGGCAAACGAAAACGGCCTCACGCGGGGCTGATGCCCGTCGTTTGCATCGGTCGTGGCAAGATACCACGCCGGAATGCGCCTGAGATACGAGCAGACGCGCTCGAGCTGAGCCATGCGATCGATGTCGGTCATAGAGACCCCTTTCTTGCGCTCGAATCGAGCTTAGACGAGTTGGAGATTGATAACGACAACGCATGCCACCAGCAGCGCCATCGCCACCGCGGCCAGTGCATCCCCGCGGCCAAACGTAAGCGCATGCAGACGCGTGCGTCCCCGCTCGCCGTGATAGCAGCGCGCATCCATGGCGGCCGAAAGCGTCTCGGCATGACGGAACACGCCAGCAAACAGCGGAATCGCCACACTGCCGAGCATGCGCACGCCACCGAGCGGACCGCCCGTCACGCGCGCGCCACGGCTTGCCTGTGCATCGGCCGTCTGTTTCATCTCGGTGGCAAATTGTGGCATAAACCGCAGTGCGATACCCATAATCATGCCGAGCTCGTGCGCCGGAAGCCCCACACGCGCGAATGGTGCGAGCAGGCGCTCAAAACCCGCGGTGAGGTCGAGCGTCGGCGTGGTGAGCGTAATGGCGCTCATGCCGGCCATCATCATCGTCAGGCGACACGCCATAAACGTCGCAGAACGCAGCGAGCCCTCGCTCACCTGCAAAAAGCCAAACTGCCACAGGATGCGGCCACTCTGATCGGAAAACAGGTTGAGCACCGCGACCACCACGACAATCGCCAGCAGTGGTGCCATCGACGATAGGACCCGACGCAACGGAACCCGGGCCGCGACATAGACCAGCACGACAAAAATTGCGATCGGAACCAGCCCGCGGAAGCTGCCGACGGTGAGCGCAGTGATCAGAAATGCGAAACCTAGGAGCAACTTAGTGCGCGGATCCAGGCGATGCAGCGCGCTTTCCCCCGGATAGTAGCTGCCAAATGAGAATGCCTCCATTAGCAGCCCTCCTCTTGCGTGGCCATCTTGGAACCAGCCTGACGCGACGCCCTCAAAGGTCCGTCCGCGCAGCCTAGCAGCATGCCGGCCAACTCGTCGGCCAGCGCCTCAACCGTAAAAAGCTTGTCGCAGCGGAGCGGCACACCGGCTTGCACGAGCGACAATGCCATGCGCTGTGCAGCGGGAACGCCCAAACCGATCGATTTGAGCTCGTTCGCGTGCGCAAAAACCTGTGCGGGCGTTCCATCGGCAAACACCGCGCCCTCGTTCATCACAACGATACGGTCACAACAATTTGCCAGGTCATCCATGCTGTGCGAAACCATGACAACAGTCAGGCCCTCAAGATGGAGCCGATCGATAAGCTCCAGGAAATCCCTGCGCGCAGCCGGATCGAGCCCCGCCATGGGCTCGTCGAGCACCAGGACCTCGGGCTCCATGGCAAGCACGCCGGCAAACGCCACGCGGCGCTGCTGACCGCCCGAAAGCTCAAAGGGGCTCTTGTCGCCTATCGCGGCAAGGTCGAGGCCCACGCGCGCAAGCGATGTTGCGACACGGCGAACAACCTCGTCTTGCGGCAGGCCAAGGTTGCGCGGGCCAAACGCCACGTCCTGCGCCACGGTCTCGGCAAATAGCTGGCGCTCGGGATACTGAAACACCACGCCGACCTTGGCCTTAACCGCGGCGGCGCCTTTCTTGCTTGATAGGTCGAGCCCCAGTGCGCAAACGCTCCCCTCCTGTGGACGAATCAGCCCGTTGAGATGCTGAACCAGCGTTGATTTACCCGAGCCGGTATGACCCGCCAGGCCCAGAAACTCGCCGCGACGCACCGTCAGCGAAACATCACGTAGCGCCCAGGGGCTGTTTGGATCGTTGCCCCAAAGAGCCTGTTTGCCCGATGCGCCCACAGTGGTCGAGCGCTTGCGCCATCGGCGGCGCTCGCGGGCGCTCAGCGACCAACTATGCGAGAGGTGCGAAAACTCGATGACGGGCTCCGACGCGACCATCCCACCGGCTGCAGAGGATGCATGGTCAAGCACACGAGAATCGGATGCGGAAGGCCGCCCAGCGACGTCCGCCCCGCTCCGCTCAGCATAAACCTGTGCAATCTCGGCGACCATATCCGCCTCACGCACCTGCGCGCAAACGGGTACGCCCTTCGCGCGGAGTGCCCTACCTAGACAGCACGACGCCGGCATATCCAGGTTGAGCTGGGCAAGTTCGTCCGCCCGCGTCAAGATTTCCTCGGGCGTACCGAGCATGGCAACGCGCCCCGCCCGAAACACCGCGACACGATCGGCCTCGGCGGCCTCTTCCATAACGTGCGTAATCATCACGATGGTCATGCCGCGATCGTGCAACGCGCGGCAAACCTTCATAAGGCCCTTACGTCCACGCGGATCGAGCATCGAGGAAGCCTCGTCCAAAATGAGCACGCGCGGTTCCATGGCGAGCACGCCGGCAAGCGCCACGCGCTGCTTTTGGCCGCCCGAAAGTGCATGGGTCTCGTGGCGCTCAAAGCCCACCAGGCCCACACCCTTCAGCGCCTCGCGTACGCGCTGCGCAATTTGCGCCGATGGCACGCCAAGGTTTTCGGGACCAAACGCAACATCATCTTCGACAAGCGTTGCCACCAGCTGATCATCGGGATTCTGGAACACCATGCCCGCGGTCGAACGAATGTCGTAGACCAACTCGGGATCTGATGCATCCATGCCGTTGATACGCACCGTGCCTGCATCGGGCCGCAGCAGCGCATTCAGATGCTTGGCAAACGTCGACTTGCCCGACCCATTGCCGCCGAGGATGCAGAAAAACTCGCCATCCTCGATGTTCAGATCGATACCGTCGAGCGCCGGCGTGACACCGTCATAGCTAAAGGAAACTCCTCGACAATCAATCATGCGCGGCCTTTGACCTGGTTCTTTTTAGGCGTGATGAGGTTGGAGGCCGCCTTGTACACTGCAAGCGTGAGCACCGAGTTGAGCACGGTCTTGATAAGGTTGAACGGCAGCACGGCAGGAACCATGAGCGGAGCGATCGCATCGACCGAGCCATACCAGAACCATACGCCAATGGTAAGGTTTGCAACCATAGACAGTGCCGTAGCGGCAATGACGCCGAACACCAGGCCAATCACGGCACCCTTATAGGTATGCATCTTCTGGTAGACGATAGCCGCGGGCAGAATGTAGCCCAGCGTGGCAACCAGGTTCATAAGCGCACCGACCCAGTCACCCGTGGTGAGCGCGTGAATAACGATAGCCATAGCGGCAACAGCAGTACCGGCGCCGGGACCATACGCAAAACCGCACACCATCGCCGGCACCAGCGACGGGTCGTAGGTCAAAAACGGCGCCGAAGGAAGGATGGGCAGCTGCACGTACATAAACAGGGCGCCCAAGGCGCACATCAGCGCCATGGTAACGAGCTGTTTGGTGCTCCACCTATTCGTGTTCTCGAAATGGATATGCTGCGACTGTTCAGACATAAGATCACCTGCCTCTTTCATCCGGACTCTAACCGTTGGTACTGGGATCTCACCAGTTCAGCCGACATGCGAACCAACGCACGCACGGGTCGCGGACTCATCGGCTCGGACGCAGGCACCTCGCCTGCGCCACGGTGCCCCTCTGGCACCGTCCGATTTACCGCCAGTGGGGAATTTCACCCCGCCCTGAAACAGCAATTCCAAGTCTAGCACGGGCAGGCTTTCGCGCAAGCATGCCAAGGGTAATTTATAGTGGGGATCAGTTGCCGCAACAACCACGTTCCCCACCCATCCCACAGTAACGCGCCTTTCGCGCAAAGCGCGAAACAGCGTCCGGGATACGTATCCCCAACAACCACGTTCTCCGCCCGCCGACCTCAAGGCCGTAAACGTAGGGAATCCGGGGGCGTGACGGGGCTTCTCTCCGGAACATTCCGCAGGACGCAAAGAGGCTCCGCAGCGCGAAGCGCGATGCGGAGCCTCTTTGCATGTCCGAGGACGTTCCGGAGAGAAGCCCCGTCACGCCCCCGGATTCCCGGTGGGAGTTCTAGACCTTGTCGGCCTTAGTACATACCGCCGCCCTGCTGACCAGCGGTAGCAGCAGCGATAGCATCCTCAAGCTGAGTGTTCTTGGGCACATCGGAAACCGTGGCCTCGGTGATAAGGATCAGGCTGGCGACAGAAGCAGCGTTCTGCAGGGTGACGCGGCTGACCTTGACGGGGTCGAGGACGCCCATCTCGATCATGTCGCCCCACTCGCCGCTGGCAGAGTTGAGGCCCTGGCCAGCGGGCAGCTCGGCGACCTTGTCGACCACGACAGCGCCCTCAAAGCCAGCGTTCTTGGCAATGGTTGCGACCGGAGCGGTCAGAGCCTTCTTGACGATGTCGACGCCGATCTTCTCCTCGGGGTCGTCGATCTCGACTGCATCGAGCGCAGGCACAGCGTCCATGAAGGCGACGCCGCCGCCAGCGACAATGCCCTCCTCGACAGCAGCGCGGGTTGCCTGCAGGGCGTCCTCGACGCGGTGCTTGATCTCCTTGAGCTCGGACTCGGTGGCAGCGCCGACCTTGATGACGGCAACGCCACCGGAGAGCTTGGCCAGGCGCTCCTGGAGCTTCTCGCGGTCGAAGTCAGAGGTGGTGTTCTCCATCTCGCCCTTGATCTGAGCAATACGGGCGTCGATGGCCTCCTTGGAGCCAGCGCCGCCGACGATGACGGTGTTGTCCTTGGAGATGGTGACGGACTTAGCGGTACCGAGCATATCGGCGGTGATGTCAGCGACCTTCACGCCCAGCTCGTCCAGAGCAGCCTGACCACCGGTGAGGACGGCGATGTCCTCGAGAATGCGCTTGCGGCGATCGCCGTAGCCCGGAGCCTTGACGGCGCAGACGTTGAGGGCGCCGCGGATCTTGTTGAGGACGAGGGTGGGCAGAGCCTCGCCGTCGATGTCCTCAGCGATGATGAGCAGGCCACGGCCAGCGCGCTGGACAGCCTCGAGAACAGGCATGATGTCCTGGACGCTGGAGATCTTCTGGTCGGTGATGAGGATGTACGGATCCTTCATCACGGCCTCCATGCGGTCGTTGTCCGTGACGAAGTAAGCGGAGACGTAGCCCTTATCGAACTGCATGCCCTCGACGGTGTCGATGGTGATGTCGAACGTCTGGGAATCCTCGACGGTGATGACGCCGTCCTTGCCCACGACTTCCATGGCCTCGGCGATCTTCTCGCCGACCTCGGGGTCACCGGCGGAGATGGTACCGACGGAAGCAATCTGCTCCTTGGTCTCGACCGGCTTGGCCTGCTTCTTCATCTCGGCGACGGCGGCGTTGACGGCCTTGTCGATGCCGCGACGGATGGCCAGCGGGTTGGCGCCAGCGGCGACGTTGCGAAGACCGTCGTTAACGATGGCCTGAGCGAGCAGGGTTGCGGTGGTGGTACCGTCACCCACGGTGTCGTTGGTCTTGGTGGCGACCTCCTTCACCAGCTGGGCACCCATGTTCTCGATGTTGTCCTCGAGCTCGATCTCCTTGGCGACGGAAACGCCGTCGTTGGTGATGGTCGGGGCACCGAACGTGCGCTGCAGGGCGACATAGCGACCCTTGGGGCCCATGGTGACGGTAACGGCATCGGCCAGAGTGTTGACGCCCTTGGCGAGCTTAGCGCGGGCATCGGTATTGAACGTAATGTTCTTTGCCATGGTAGGTAATCCTCCAAAAGAAATGTGACTCACGTCGCCGCTTCCGAGTCCTATGCGGCGACCGCGTTCAAAGACGAATCAGAGAGCCTGATGAGACTAGGCCTCGACGACGGCGTAAATGTCGTCGGCGCGCATCAGCAGATACTTCTCGCCGTCGACCTTGACCTCGTTGCCACCGAACTTGCCGTAGATGACAACGTCGCCTTCCTTGACGTCCATGGGGATGCGCTCACCCTTGTCGTTGACCTTGCCAGCGCCAACGGCAATGACGGTGCCGCGCTGCGGCTTCTCCTGAGCGTTGCTGGCGATATACAGACCAGAAGCGGTCTTCTGCTCGGCCTCGTCGGGCTTGACCAGAACACGATCTGCAAGCGGCTTCAAAGACGACATGCTTGTCTCCTCCTTTTTGGGCCGCGTGGTTATGCCACGCGAATTAACCCTATTTGTTTGCGTACGCGTTGAATGGTACCCACGAATGGCGGGTTATACAACACAGAGTCAAAAAATCTTATTTTTTGGCACTTAGATTTTCTGAATGCCGGGGGGATAACTTGTGCGCAGCTCCCGTGTGGCGCCGGAGGGGCGGGGCATAAGGTTTCCTGCTCGGGCAGTCCTGCTCGCACGAAGGCCACATTACGTGGCCTTCGGCTCGTGCGGAACTCACGACAAACCTTATGCCCCGCCCCTCCGGAGCCACACGGGAGCCAAGTTAACTAGTTCGGGCGCGGCATTCAGAAACGTCAGTGCAGCAAAATGGCGATGTGGATAGGAACATGGGCATGGCTTTCGCTGCACGCACGGGTCCCCTGGGGAGCACCGTGCATTTTTGGGAGTATTCAGCAGACCAGGATGGCTGTATACGCGCCAGACACATCTTATTGGTCCCAAGGACGCCTTCGACCGGCGATTTGGGTCGGCAGGCAGACCCCATCAGGGCATAAAGGCATGCCTCGTGCCTGCCCGGACGCCAAAATGACATCAATCCCCATGACATTACCCGACCGCAACGGCGCCGGCAGAGCTCGCAGTGCTGAATACTCCGTTTTTTGCACGGCCCAGGCGGGGGTACATCAGGGCCAGAAAGAACATCCCAACCTTTTTATGCAATCTGTAATGGGAAGTATGCAAAACACCATGAGGTAGCATTGCAAATGTCCGATTTGAACGCGCGGGGCAGCAGCGCCTCCACCCCACGCACAAATCCGGCAGAGCAGGGACGCTCATAACGAGTCCCCACCGATATGCAGACGTGGCTCGAGCGCCATCCCAAAATAAGTCGCCCGGGCCGCGTTTAACGACACGGCATGAGCATCAGCGCTCGTAGATGAGGTTACCGGCTAGGTAGGTGGCCTGAACCTTGGTGGCTTGCAGCTCTTGGGGGTCAACGGTGAGCGGGTTTTGGTCCAAGACCACCAGGTCAGCATACTTGCCGGGCTCCAAGCTGCCGAGGTTTTGCTCGTCGCCTGCCGCATAGGCGCTGCCCAAGGTGTAGTTGCGCAAAGCCGTTGCCGCGTCGATGCGCTCGCTCGGCAACCAGCCGCCCTCGGGCCAGTGGCTTTTGGGGTCCTGGCGTGTGATAGCCGTGTAGAGCACATCCATGCTGGTAACGGGCGTGATGGGGCTGTCGGTACCGAAGGCTTGGCGAATGCCGCGCTGCTTATAGGTTGCGAACGGCCACATGATGCGGCTGCGCTCCAAGCCCAAATCGCGCTCCGGTCCACCCGGGTCGAGCGTAATATGGCAGGGCTGGCTCGAGGCGACCACGTTGAGCTTGCGCAGGCGGTCTATGTCCTCGGGCAGGAGGTTCTCCAGGTGCTCGAGCGTGTTGTGGCCGTGCTGGGGCAGGCCGTACAGACCGGCGGCTTCCTCGAAGATATCCAGCGCGGCATGAATCGCACCGTCGCCGATAACGTGGATGCGCACGGCGCGGCCGCGCTCCGCAGCCGCCAGAACCAGCTTGCGCATGCGCTCGGCGGAAACCGTCAGACGGCCTTGGTCGCCCGGGAAGCGCGGATTGGTATAGGGCTCGGTGAGATATGCCGTATGTTCGCTCGACACGCCGTCAAAGAACTGCTTAAAGCCCGGCGCCGAAAGCAGTGCGTTGTTCGCGTAACGTGCCTGCAGCTCTTCTAGACGCGACTGGTCATCCAGCAGCGTGGGGAACAGATGGGCACGAATGCCCAGCTTGCCGGCTGTCTGCAGTTTGTCGTAGACGTCGTCGCGGATAAAATCGCAGCCCGGCATGGGCATGAGCGACATGTCGCAGATAGAGGTGATGCCCTGCTCGGCCATGCGCCTCATTTGATCGGCGTAAGCGCTTGCGATGCGATCTTCGCCCAGCCACTCAAGGCAGCGCGGCAACAGCTGCATGGCGGCCGCCTCGTGAGCAATGCCCGTGAGCTCACCGTTTGCGTCCTTGTCGTAGCTGCCGCCCGCTGGCGGCTCGCTATCGCGCGTGACGCCGAGCGCCTCGAGAGCGCGACTGTTGAGCCACAGCGTGTGGCCGTCGCCCGAGTACATAACGCAGGGACGATCGGGAAATACCGCATCGAGCGACGCCTTGGTAGGATGCTCGGGCGGGTCCCAACGGTAGTCGCGCCAGCCCTGCGTCACAACCCAAGCGTCGTCGGGCAGATCCTGGGAAAACTCGAGCACGTGCTGCACCAGCGCCACCTCGGACGTGCCCCCATCCATGAGCATATACGGCGAGGAACCGACCGAGGTATGAAAGAAGTGCAGATGAGCGTCATGGAAACCGGGGCAGACAAACTGCTCGCCGTAGTCGATAACCGGCGTGGCGGCAGGCGCGGCGGCGATCACGTCATCGGGCTTGCCGACTGCGACGATACGGTCGCCTGCGATGGCAATCGCCAGCTCACGGGCGGTATCGATGCCGTCTTGCGAGGTAAAGACGTTCTTAGAGCGGATAATCCGATCGATATGTTGCATGGGCATCCCCATCTCTGGCAGGAAATTCAACACCCCCGAGTGTACTCCACCGCCACAGCTGCAAAACGTCAAGCGGTAAACGGCACCTTTCCCAACCCCAACGGCCCCGCCTGCCACTTGGGGACGGGGTAGAAATGGTAGATTTCAAGCTTGAAAGCCGCATCCAAGGCTGCGTGCACAAGCAATTTGGACCTGTCAAGGTTACGGAGGTATCCATTTCTACCATTTCTGCCCCGTCCCCAAGTGGCAGGTGGCATACTGGAAAGAGCCTGTACGATTTTGCGATAAACCAGCAAGGAGCAAATCGACCATGACGAAGACCAAGGCACAGCAGATTATGGCAGCGACCGAGGCCCGCGCGGCTGATGACGTCACCGCAGCCATCCAAGATATCGCCGCCGAGTTTGAGCCCTACATCATCAAGCAGCGCCGGCACTTCCATAAGCACCCAGAGTTGAGCCTCGCCGAAGAGCGCACGACTTCTGACATCGCCAACCAGCTCGACGCCATGAATATCCCCTACGAGCGCCCGCTTAAGACGGGCCTGGTGGCGACCCTTCGCGGCACCGCACCCGACGCCTACCGCGAGGACGGCACGCCGCGCCGCCGCATCCTGCTGCGCGCGGATATCGACGCCCTACCCGTCACCGAGCAGACCGGCGAGGAGTTCGCCAGCGTCAACGAGGGCTGCATGCACGCCTGCGGCCACGACTGCCACATTGCCATGATGCTCGGCACGCTGCAGATCCTGCGCCATATGACCGACGACATCCACGGCGAGGTCCGCATCGTCTTCCAACCCAGTGAGGAAAACGGCCAAGGCGCCAAACTCATGATCGGCACGGGTGTGCTCGACGGCGTCGATGGCGCCTACGCCGCACACATCTGGAGTGAGGTCGACGCCGGCACCGTAAGCTGCGAGCCCGGTCCGCGCATGGCCAATACCGACTGGTTCCGCATTGATGTCCGCGGGACCTCGTGCCACGGCGCCATGCCCCAGCGCGGCCACGACGCCGTCATGGTGGCGGCCGAGATCGTCAACGCCCTGCAGACCATCGTTTCGCGCGAGATCAGCCCCTACGAGCCGGCCGTCATTACCGTCGGCGAGCTGCACGGCGGCACCGCGCGCAACGTTATCGCCGGTACCGCCTACCTCGCCGGCACGGTGCGCACCTATGGCGATTCGACGCACGAGGAAATGCCCGAGCTCATGCGCCGCATCGTAGAGCACACTGCGGCGGCCCTGGGCGCCGAGGCTGAACTTACCGACTACACCATCGCCAACTACAAGGTCGAAAACGACGTCGCCTCGAGTGAGCGTTGTCGTCAGGCCGTGGTCAAGTGTCTGGGTGCAGCCGGCGAAGGCCATTATCGCGGCACGCTTTCGGGCGAGGATTTCTCGGAGTACCTGCGCCGTGTACCGGGTGTGCTTGCCTTTGTGGGCACGCGCAACCCCCAGATCGGCGCCACCTATGCCCAGCACTCCTGCTTCTATAAGATCGACGAGAGCGTGCTCGCCAAGGGCTCCATGGTAGCCGCTCAGTATGCTATCGACTTTTTGGCCGAGCCCACGCAAGAGGAGCTCGACGGCCCCGCTATCGCCGCGGTTGCCGAGACCAATCCCGACTTGGCCGCCAAACTGCGCTCTGCCAAGGCAACAGCCGCCGAGGCCCGCGACGCCATGCACGACGCCCGTACCGCCCGCCATGCCGCCATCAAGGGCATTCACGATGCCCGTGCCGCCGCTCGCCACGAGGAGAAGCACAACGAGTAGTCGAATCGCGACCATCTCGCAGCCGTAGCCACATCGCGATGTCAAAGCGGGGGCGGACGTTTCGACACGTCCGCCCCCGCTCATTCGTCAAGCACTATTTCTACCATTTCTATCCCGTCCCCAAATGGCAGGTGACAGGGCTACTCGTCTTGCGGGTCCTCGTCGGAGCTTGGCGCGGGCTCCGTCGTGGGCTCGGGCTCCGTCGTGGGCTCGGACTCCGGCGCAGATCCCGGGACAGACTCAGGCTCGGGCTCAGGCGCGACATCCGGAGCGCTGTAACCCGAAGGAGCGGACTTCTTCTCGAAGGGCAATACAAACGTCAGGACGTCGTCCTTATCCTCGTCGGCCCACTCGCTTGCATAACGTGCGACCCAATAGCCAACGGCACGGTGCTTGAGCATCTTGCCAAAGACCGTTAGAAATACGGTGACGAAAGCGATCAGCACCAGGAACAGCACGAGCGAGATGCCACCGCCGCTAACAATTGCCTCAATACCCGTAGGACGATAGTAGTAGCTATACATACCGACAGAGGCAATGGCGCCAAAGACCGCCGTCAAGATCCATGTGACAACGTTGGCGACCAGGCCCGTCAAAAACTCGGGAAGGAATGAAGCGCAGAACAGCTTGGTCTTATTGTTCTTAAAGGCCGCCCAGACCTTGTCGAGCGAAAACGCGCTCTCGACGCGACCGGTCACCGCAAAGTGCATCACGGCGATATCGGCGAACATCTTAAAGAAGACTCCCAGGACCGCCGTGGCAATCATAGCCAGGACAAGCAGGCCAAGCGAGCCAAACAGCGCAGTCTCGAGCGCAGAAGAGCCGTAATACGAATACGAGCCCGCCGCGCCAATTACCACGCTCTCCACCAGCGAAAGCACTACACCAATAACGGGAATGGCAGCGATAATCTCGAGCACGACCGAAATAACGCTCGAAAAGACCCCGAGGCCAAACGATGTGGAACGCATCAACGGACGATCCATGCCGTCATCGATCTTAAGCGACAGGTCGCGACCCCACTCGATGCCAAAGCCCGAACCGCACACACTCGCCACGCAGGCGGCCAAAAAGCCGATGGCAGCTGCAATACCGCCGATAACGGGAATGAACAGCACGAGCACCGACACGACACAGATAAGCGCCGGCAAAAAAGCAATCTGGCACACGCGCTGCAGCACGCCCGGAGTCTTGGTCATGTCTTGGAACGCCTGAGCCACACAGCCCTTTGGCGCATTCGCCACGGGCGGTTGCGGAACAAACTGCTGGGGCTGAGACTGTTCCTGGGGAGCGGGGCCGGCGGCCTTGACCACGGTATTAGGGGCACCGCACACGCCGCAGAACTTGTCGTTATCGCCCATGGGGGCGCCACACTGCGAACAGAACATCGAAATCATCCCTTCGTATCTAGAGTGAATCACCTGGATCGCAAACGACGTCTTTGGCAACATTATCGCGCAATGTGGGGACAAATACCCCAAGATGACCGGTTTGAAACGTAGGCGGCTTTATTCAATGGTTCGAAGGGTATATCCGCGCTAGTTCGTGCCGCGGAAGCCCTTGCCCACGATCTCGGAGCTGTCAACGATCGTGATAAACGCATCTGGATCGATATCGCGGGTATAGCGGCGCAGTTGCACTGCTTCGCGACGGCTCAGCACGCTCATAATCACTGTGACGCAATTGCCCGAGAAGGCACCGTAGCCGCGGCTGATCGTTGCCGTGCGGTTGAGATGCTTGACGATAAACTCCTCGACTTTGCGTGGCTCTGCGCAAATAATCGTACAGACCTTGCGCAAGTGAATGCTCTCGATGGCCTTGTCGACCACAAGCGTCTTGGCAAACAGGCCGAGCACGCAGTACAGGCCAACGCGCGGACCGTACAAAAAGGCCGCGATGGTCACGATGCCGATATCGACCAGTAGCAAGGCGCGTCCGATCTCGAGCGTCGTGCGACGCTTGAGGATCATGGCAAGGATATCGGTGCCACCCGTTGAGGCGCCAATGTCAAAGACAATGGCACTGCCCAGCGCCGGCAAAATCACGGCAAAACACAGGTCGAGCCACATATCTCCCGTCATCGAAACATCCGTCGGAATGAAGAGCTCAAACAGCGAGACGTAGGCCGAAAGCGCAAACGAGGCAAAAACGCTCCAAAGGATTGCCTTGCGCTCCAAAAAGATAAAGCCCAAGACGACGAGAACCGCATTGATGATCCACATAAAGACGCCGACGGGCAGAGTCGGGAACAGCGTGGAAAGAATGACCGACACGCCCGAGGTTCCGCCGAAGGCAAAGTGATTGGGGGTTTTAAACGCAACGATGGCGAACGCCGTGAGAATCAGGCCCAGATTGAGCTCGGCGAAAAAGCGCGGGAAGCCCGGCTCCTGGCTGCGCTTGCGGCCGGCGCGCTCGCCGCGCTCAATATCGGCACGATCGACCACGCGCTCCATCGGCACCACGGGAGGACGATGCACCTCCTCGGCGGCACGCGATGCCGCCTCTGCCGCGGCGGCCTCAATCGCCCATGCCTTGCTTTCTGTTTCGTGCTCGTCGGCCATTACGGCAACCCCTCGTTAACAATTTGGAAACAATTCGCCCATTAGGGTAACGCGGAGCGCGAAGATTGCAACCCCTAGTTAGACGAGCGGTATGACTACATCGAGGGCATATAGAAAACGGTCGACCGCACTTTTTCTTGCGCGGTCGACCGTTTAGCGTTTTCGCAGGTAAAACCTATCGAAACAAACCTGTCCCTATTTGGTAGGTTACTCGTGCTGGCTGGTGCGGTGCTCGTACTCCTCGGGGGTGATGACATCCTCGATGCGCAGGTTGACGCCTGCCACCTCAAGGCCGGTCATCGCGGCCAGACGCTCGGTCACGCGCGCCTTAACGTCGTCGAAAATCGCGGGTGCGTAGGCGCCGTACTCGATAATGACGGAAATGTTGACGACCACGCGGTTGTCATCGGTGACCTCGACCGTCACGCCCTTGGTCAGGTTCTCGGCACCAAACTGCTCCTGCACAAAGTGCATAAGGTTGCCCTTCATGCCCAGGACGTGCGGCACCTCGCGGGTGGCCATGGCGACGATCTTCTCGATCACACCGTTGGAATAGGTCAGCGAATCCTCGGACTCGTCCGCTTCCTCATCATCCTCGTCCGCATCGTCGGCGGGCTCGGCCTCGACGAGCGCCCCGTCCTCGAGCGTTACGTCCTCAGCCTCGGCGGCAACGGTCTCGTCTGCCTCGAGCTCGGTATCGGCCACATCGACCTTCGTGTTAAAAGCCATGGTTCCTCCTTATGCCCACCGCACACGCGGCGGTCGAATACATACTAGCGGCCGCTAAACAGACGGCCGAAGAAGTTGACGATCCCGTTCTCGCCGTCACGGATCTGGCCAATCACGGCGCCGATCAGCACAAAGAATGCGATGACGAGTGTGTCCCACAGGCCGAGCGTGAGCACCAGCACGGCGAGCACAAAACCAGCGACGGCTCCGAGCGTGGTGTTGGGATGACGGACGGCATAGCTCCAGATGGCCGCCCCCGTACCCTTGATGAGACCCATGGCCTCGTCAAAGTCGTTGGCGGCGCTGTCGTGCTGCTCGCCGGCCTCGGGCTTGGTGTCGGCGGACTCGCCTGCCGGCGTAGCGTTCTGGTCGATCGTCAGGCGCGGGGTGCGGACGGTCTTGTCTTGATTAGTATCACTCACCGGAAACCTCCACGGTCTGGACGGTAGTCTTGGACGGCAAAAAACGGACGCGCGCGGTCGTGCCCGGCGTGCCGAGCATGGTGTCGCAGGCCTTCTCGATGCGCTGCTGCATTGAGGTGGCAAGAGCGGCAACGTCCTTATCGTCGAGCGCGATGGCTTCGACCTTAAAACGAACGCGCGACTCGTCGGAGCCTTGAACGCGTGCCTCGATACGCTCAACCATCACGCGATCATCGCACTCCGCCGCGGCACGGGCGCACGAGGAAAGCGCTGCGAGGGTGACCTCGATGTTGCGCTCCCCCGCCGGATGCACGCAGGACGGCTCGCGACGCGCGAACATCAGGCGGAAAAACCCGATGAGCACGCCAAGTGCCACGATGGCGGCGCACACCGTAACGACGACGCGAGGCATGGTGTCACGCAACAGCAGCATAAAGCGATACGTATACGGTCCCCAGAACTGGCAGACAAGCGTGCCCAGCGCCACGATGGCGGCGGCAAGGTACACGATTGCTAGGGCTCGTTTGAGTACGCGCACGCGCGCTCCCTTCAGGTTTCGGTCCACAGAATGCAAAACGATTCGCATCATTATAAAAGAGCCGGGTCCGGTGCCATACGCACGCGGATCCGGCTCATCTATTCCACGAGGCTTGTATGCTCGCTTCATTATGCCCAGATATGCACAGCTTAACCCGTGCAGGCGCTACTCCTCCTCGAGGGCAGCGATGACCTCGTCGGTCATGTCCATGGTGCTGTAAACATCCTGAACGTCGTCGAGCTCCTCGAGACGGTCGATGAGGCGCTGGACCTTCTTGGCATCGGCGCCGGAGACCTCGGTCGGGGTGGTCGGAACCATGGTGGTCTCGGAGCCCTTGACCTGGATGCCCTGCTCCTCGAGCGCCTTGGAAACAGCCATGACGTCGTTGGCGGCGGTCCAAACGATCCACTCCTCGCCGGCGTCCTCGTAGTCGTCGCCACCGGCCTCGGCGATAGCCATCATGAACTCTTCCTCGTCACCGGCAGCACCGTTGGCGATCATGGTCTCCTTCTTGGCGTTCTCGTCCAGGATCTCCTTGGCGACGACGATCTGGCCCTTGCGCTCAAACTGGAAGGCGACGGAGCCGGAGGTGCCCAGGTTGCCGCCAGCGTGGGAGAAGGCGGAACGGACATCGGCGGCGGTACGGTTGCGGTTATCGGTCAGGCAGTCGACGTAGACGGCAACGCCGGCGGGACCATAGCCCTCGTACACGATGTTCTCGTAGACGGCGGCATCGGCACCCGAACCGAAGGCCTTGTCGATAGCGGACTTGATCTTGTCCTTGGGCATGGACTGAGCCTTAGCCTTGGCAACGGCAGCGGCGAGGCTGGCGTTGTTCTCGGGCAGCGGGTCGCCGCCGAGACGGGCAGCAACGGTGATGTTGCGGCTCAGCTTGGAGAAGAGGGCGGAACGCTTGGCGTCCTGCGCGCCCTTACGATGCTTGGTTGTGGCCCACTTAGAGTGTCCGGACATACGTGTCTCCTATCGGTTTCGACCTAAAGCCCAGCGCAGATGCTCGGGCAATATAAACAAACGTCGTTATGATATACCTAGTGGCCTGCGAGATAAACCCCAAAATGAAGGCGTCGTGATGATGCAGCCCCTTGGTGCAAAGTAACCTGTCCCCTTTGCACCAAGTTAGAACCAGAGAAGGTCGCTGCGGGTGATGGTGGCGCCGATGGCGAAGGGCATGCAGGCGATGACTGGATACAGGTAGCGCATGTAGGTCGAGCCGTTGCAGGGACCGATCAGGCACACGGCGAGCACGCCCAGCAGCGGCACCCAAATGGCCAGCCCGCGCCACGAATGACGACGTAGCAGATAGACCACCACAGCGATCATGATCCACACATAGGTGGCCGAGCTCATGGTGAGCGAGATAAACGGGATGCGTTGTACTGCCACGCGATACAGGTTGATCAGGTGGTCGCACCAGCGCACAACCTTGCTATCGACCGGATGGAAGTCGAAGTACTTGAGGTTATCGGGCTTCGCCATGATCTCGGCACTGCGCGCCGTGCTGTAGACCCACGCATCGCGGGCACTCGGATAAAAGTAGCCGTAGTAGTTATTGATGAGCGCCGAGATATAGCACTCGGGATCCTTTTTGAACATCTGGGCCCACACCTCAAAATAGGCCTTGATGTCCTCCTGCGAGGCGTACTCGTTAAAACAGTTTTTTACGGCATCCGACTTGTCGGGGTTGTAACGGCGGCCCAGATTCTCGTACTTAAGCACCCGATCGATCGCAGCGCGTTCCTTATCGGTCACCAGACCGTCGCAGGGAGCTTCCTCAATCGTGCCGTCGTCTTTGACCTTGGGGTTAACGCCCGAATTAAGGCCGTCGTGCTTTTGGACGAAGCGCGCCGTCTGTTGAAACGGAATCGAGAGGATCTCGCGCTTGGAACCCGGCGTGATATCGTGCTCGGGCATAAAGACCTTGGTAAAGTACATGTTGGAGACAAGGCAGAGCACGAGCACCGCGAGAACGCCGGCCCAGCGGAAGCGCGGCGTGGCGCATGAGGGTGCGACGCCAGATTGTTTGACCACGCGACGGGCCACATGCGCGTCCCAGGCGCAAAACGCCGCCGCAATCACGCAGGCCGCCAACGGAAAGACCAGGCCGCCATTGCGCAAAAACGTGGAGCCCATGGCGCCCAGCACGAGCAACAGCCAGTCGTGGCGCGCAAAGAGCACAGGCGTGCGCTCGCCCGCGCGCTCGGCATTGACATCGCGACGGGGCAGGCCACATGCCACGAGCTTGACGGTCTGAACGAGCAGTACCAGAAACGCATCGGCAAACAGTACGTCTTTGGTCAGCAGTGCCGCGTAGTTGGAGAACATCGGCATAAACGCAAAGAACAGCAAGATGACGCCGCGGACCGGCAGGATCACGCCCAGCTTGCGCAGCGACGATATGGAATAGGCCACGCAGGCGGCCGTGATGACAAATTGGGCGCAGGTGTAGATGGCAAGACCCGCATTGGCACTGTTGAATAGCGAAAGCCCCAGTTGCACACACGAGCCGATGATGGCCGTGTGCGCCACCGGATGATGGCCGTTGAGCAGCACGTTGGGGTTAAGCAGGCGCAGGTAGTCGCTCGTGCCGTTGGGGTAGTTGAACCATTGGCGGATCTGCGCGCCCGTATCTCCCATAAAGAGGCCGGGCAGCGAGGCGATAAGCGTGGGCGCCCAGACAATCATGAGTACAAGAAACGGCCCAACAAAAGGATGGACCGAGAGCACGGCGTGGGTAACACGCCACACGCGGCCAAAATGCGCCTCCGAAAACGGAATGCGGCGAGAACTCAACCAATCCAAAAACTCAAAAGCCAGATAGAAGGCCACAATCGCCAGAAGCATCCAGCCCGCGCCGCCAATCCAAGCGCAGATAACGCGCGCCTTGTCGCCCAGCACAATCTCGGCCGAATCGGTGAGGTCGTAACTGCGGCCGAACACCATGCAGACGGCAAAGAACAGCGATGGCAGCACGACCGAGGGGCGCCAAGCGTCACCGCGGCCAAAGAACACATAGCGAAACGGCAGCGTGAGTAGGCAGGCCAGCGCGAGCAGCATCACAGCATCGGTATGGCCGGCAAATGAGAGGAGTACCTCGTAGCACACGTAAAGCATGCCCGAGGCCTTTGGATCGATCGCCAGGACCGCGTTGCTCGACACCGGGGCGGGATCGATGGAAAACGCCGTGGTCGCCAGCAGGGCGAGCAAAAATGCGACGAGCGTCTGCTTGGCGGGATAGCGCTTAAACCAAACGATGCGGGCGGCGTCGCGCGCAGCCGTTGTGGAGAGATCGGAATCCTTCACAGTCCGAAAAGCCTTTCTAGAAACCTGCCAAATAGGGACAGGTTTATTTTGGCAGGTTTTATCTGGGGAAACGTTACGGTTCTGTCATCGTTGCCTTGCAAAACCGCCACAAAGGTGCCTGTCCCCTTTGTGGTGTATGTGGTGGTTAGGCGTCGAGATAGATGCGCTGGGGACGGTTGCGACGGAGGGCAAAAATGATGAGCGCCAGGCCCGCAATCACGAGTGGCAAACTCAGCAGCTGACCCATGGTGATGACGCCGCCCAACAGATAGCCCAGCTGGGCATCGGGCACGCGCACGAACTCAACGAAAAAGCGGACGATGCCGTACCCCATCACGAACACACCCATAAACGTACCCTGGGGCAGCAGCGGTTTTTTGCGGCTGAGCACCTGCAGAATGCAGAAGAGCACAATGCCCTCGAGAAATGCCTCGTAGAGCTGGGATGGATGGCGCGGCATATCGCCCGCTGTCCCGCCAAAGATCACGCCCCAGGGCAGATCGGTCGGCTTGCCCCACAGCTCGCCGTTGACAAAGTTGGCGCAGCGCCCCAGGAACAAGGCCAGCGGAGCACCGATAACGGCAAGGTCGGCGATGGTCCAGGCGTCGAGCTTGTACATGCGGCACACGAGCACGCCGCCGATGATGCCGCCCACCAGGCCGCCATGGAAACTCATGCCGCCTTCGTTGGTGGCAAAGATCTCGAGCGGATGCGCCCAGTAGTAGCCGTCACCGTAAAAGATGACGTAGAACAGACGGGCGCCAATGATGAGGCCAAAGACCACACCAACCACGACACTCATCAGGTCGTCGACCGTAATGTCAAAACCCCAACGACGCTGCGTGCGGTACATGACGACCGCCGTGAGCAGAGCTCCGACCACATAGGCCAAGCCGTACCAGTAGATGGTGATGGGCCCCGCCGAAATGGCGACAGGATCAAGCATATGGTAGAGGTCGTTGAGCATATCGGTCCCCCTGCTCCCTACATACAAATGCGGCCGCGGGCCTTTCGCTCGCAGCCGCACATTTGGGCATGACGTCTATGCGGAGCACATCGCCCGCAGCTTTCGCTTCTCAGAACGGCGCATACTCGTCGTACAGATCCTCGGCCTCGCCGGAGGCATTGACCTGCTCGACACGCGTAACGCCGGGCACGTGCTCCTTGAGGATACGCTCGACGCCCATGGAAAGCGTCAGAGCGCTCATGGGGCAACCGGCGCAGGCACCCTGGAGCTCCAGCTTGACGACGCCCTCGTCATCAACGCCCATATACTCCATGTCGCCGCCGTCGGCCTGCAGGTTGGGGCGAATCTCTTCAAGAACCTTCTTAAGCAGCTCTTCGTTAACAGCCACAGGGGCTCCTTTCTCACAATAACGCGGGCGCGCCCGCGGACAGAGCTATGTTACTACAGCCATGTACCCGCTCGCGAGCCGTCCATGCGCGCGGACACGACTTTCACGAGCAGTTAATTTGACAGTCAATTTGGGACGGGGCTTAATTAGCCGCTTTTGCCAACGCCCGGCGCTCGTACACGCTGCCGCTACTGCTGAGTTTGTTCCCCGGTACCAATGTGGACATCGACGATAACCTGGCGGAAGCTAATGCCACAGGAGTCGAGAATGCGGCGACTGATGCGGCCGTCGTCGGTGTCGGCGTACTTATTGTCCAGATAGACAACCTCGCCCACACCTACCTGCGCCAGGATTTTGGCACAGTCGTGGCACGGGAACAGTGTGACGTAGACCGTGGAACCCTCAAGGTCCTTGAGCGAGCCGCGGTAGTTGAGCACGGCGTTGGCCTCGGCATGAACTACGTAGTTATGCTTGTCCTGCAGCGGGTCATCGCTCGTGCCCCACGGGAAAAAGTCGTCGTTGAGCGCCGAGGGCGTACCGTTGTAGCCCACCGAAAGAATGCGGTGGTTGGTGCTGGCGATGCACGCACCCACCTGCGTATTGGGATCCTTGCTGCGGCGCTGCGCGGCGATGGCCACGCTCATAAAGAACTCGTCCCAGCTAATAACGTCGCGGCGCTTGCCCGACGCGGTTTGATGAAGATCGTCCGACATGGCAGACACCTCCGAAATCGAAATAGTTTGGCCCATTGTAGCAGGTGAAAGGTGGGGCTGTTTCTCCCGGCGCCGACGTCCTTGGCTTTATGCGCGGCGAGGCTTTTGGTTGATGCGGTACAGCTCGGCGAGACCCCGCAGCGTCAGCGCGTCGTCTACCGTCAGGCTGTGGCCGACCAACGCCGCGAGCGCCTCGGCATCGTCGCCGGTGATGACAATGGGCACGCTGCCCTCGCCTGCCGCCTTGGTCGAGCGCATCTCGGCAAGCACCATGTCGAGCATGCCGTCGATACGGGCCACCTCGCCCAAGACCACGCCCGAGCGCATGGCCTCGCGCGTGTTGCGACCGATCACATGCGTGGGTGCCGAGGGCTCGACTTGCGGCAGGCGCGCCGCAGCGGCCGAGAGCGAGCGAGCGCCGAGCGCCAGCCCCGGCGCGATAACACCGCCGACAAAGGTTCCGCGTGCATCGATGACCTCGATATTGGTCGTAGTGCCCAGGTCGATCACGATGCACGGAGAGCCGTAGACGGCACGGGCCGCCACGGCGTCGGCGATGCGATCGGGACCGATCTCGGCCGGGTCGTCGTAATGCACGGGCATGCCGGTCTTAAGTCCCGGCCCCACGGTGAGCACGCGCCCCGTGCAGGTACGGGAAAGCGCTACCTTCCACGGGCGCTCGAGCGCCGGGACCACGCAGCTCAACACAGCAGCCGCGGGCACAAGCGCACCCGGCATGCCCGCATCGGCCGCCAGTGCGGCCATGACCCGCGCGAGACGCATGCGCGCCTCGTCTGCTGTGATGCTCGATGGCGTGGTGATCTCGCACGTCGCAAGCGGACATTCCTGCGCCGCGGCCGAATCCTCGGCAAACAGGCCAAAGCGAATGAACGTGTTGCCCACGTCGACCGTCAATATATATGCGCACCCATTAAGCATCGTCGGCGCTCCTTTCGTCTGCCCAGCAGTATATCGCCTACCCGAACCAGCCATCCCAGGTAGTCATTTTGGGACGGGGCTATTTTAGCTACCCCAATATGTCGGTTGATATTTGCCCCAATCCCAGATAATTCGTCGACTGTCAAAGGGTAGCTAAAATAGCCCCGTCCCAAAATGACTACCTTGCCGCTATACTGATGCGCGGTCGTGCGCGAGCTCACGCGGCGGCCCTTGGTAACCCGACTTCCCGCGCCGTATCCGTAGCGGCGCTTGCGGGGGAAGCGGATATACGCAAAGGAGTTCTATATGGGCAATCCCTCGAACCGCACCTCTATGCGCGGTCAACTCACGCTGCGCGGCGTCGTCATCGGCGTCCTTGGCTGCGTGATTATCACGGCAAGCTCGGCCTACACGGCCCTCAAGATGGGCGCCCTCCCCTGGCCGATCATTTTCGCTGCCGTCATCTCGTTGTTCTTCCTTAAGCTCATGGGCAATGCCAGCCTCAACGAGGCCAACGTTACCCACACCATCATGTCCGCGGGTGCCATGGTCGCCGGCGGCCTGGCGTTTACCATCCCGGGCGCCTGGATGCTGGGCTATGCCGACCAGATCAGCTGGCTCGACATGTTTATCGTGGCGCTCGCCGGCACCATTTTGGGCCTTCTGGCAACGGCGCTCATCCACCGTCACTTTATCGTGGACGCCGCGCTGGAGTTTCCCACCGGCAACGCCGCAGCCCAGACCCTGCGTGCTACCGAGGCTGGCGGCAAGACCGGCAAGCAGCTCTTTGGCTCCATGGCCATCGCAGGCATCTATAGCGTGCTGCGCGACGCCCTGGGCGTGGTGCCCAGCATGCTGTGCACGCTCAATATCCCCGGCGTGACCTTTGCCATCTACAACTCGCCCATGTTGCTGTCCATCGGCTTTTTGGTGGGCTTTGTCCCCGTCGCCTTCTGGTTTGCCGGCGCGCTGCTGGGCAACTTTGGCATTATCGTCGGCGGCACCGCTGCCGGCCTGTTCGATATTGTGACCGCGCAGGGTATCGTCAAGTCCTTAGGTATGGGCCTTATGATGGGCTTTGGCGTCGCCGTCGTCCTTAAAGACATCCTGCCGCAGGTCGCCGGTATCGTCCGCGGTCTTGTCGCCGACAGCTCCACCGACACCGACGAGCAGTCGCTCATCTCGGGCTCGCTTAAGCTCGACGCCGGCATCATCGGCCTGGGCACCGCCGCCATCGCCGTGATCATCGCCATCGCGCTCGACCTTGGCCCCGTCCCAGCCGTCATCGTCACGCTGTTCACCTTTGTCACCACCATCATGAGTGCGCAGAGCTGCGGCCAGACGGGTATCGACCCCATGGAAATCTTTGGCCTCATCGTCATGCTCATCGTAGCGGCCTTCGCGCAGCTTGCGCAGGTCAAGCTGTTCTTTATCGCCGGCATCGTGGCCGTGGCGTGCGGCCTTGCGGGCGACGTCATGAACGACTTTAAGGCCGGCGCCGTGCTGGGCACCAACCCGCGCGCACAGTGGATCGGCCAGGCCATCGGCGGCATCGTGGGCGCACTGGTCGCTGCCGCCGTCATGGTCGCGCTCGTCACCGCCTATGGTCCGGACGCCTTTGGTCCCGACAAGAGCTTTGTGGCCGCGCAGTCAAGCGTAGTCGCCACCATGGTCTCGGGCATCCCGAGCGTGCCGTGGTTCGCAGGCGGTTTTATCGCCGGCATCGTCATGTATTGGCTCGGCATTCCGGCCATGATGATCGGTCTGGGCGTGTACCTGCCGTTCTACATGTCGCTCACGGCCTTCTTGGGCTCCTGCGTCAAGCTCGCCTACGACAAGTGGGCAGCCCACCGCGACGCCGGTGCCGGTCTTTCGGGCAAAGAGAAGGCTTCCAAGGATGCTGCCTTCCAGGAGCAGGGCCTGGTCGTCGCCAGCGGCCTGTTGGGAGGCGAGTCTGTCGTTGGCGTTATCCTGGCGTTTGTCTCCGTCGGCCTGAGTCTGCTGGGCTAAACCCAACAACAACGTACCCGTACAGAGCGCGGGGCCGGAGACCATCCGGCCCCGCGCTCTGTATCTGTCGAAACACTCGGCCGCAACCGCATTTGACGTCCCCCTTACCTGCTCGTCTAAGTTTCACGTCAAGATGACCGCCCCGCCCGCCACGGTGTAGAGTACATGCTGCGAGCGCACCCGCGTTCCTGCGGCAATACGAGGTGGACATGGAACTCGACAAACAACAGATCAAGCGACTACGCAAACGCCATCACCGGCGCCACGGCATTCGACCTGCCCATAGTGAGGCCCTGGAGAACACCGGCCGCTTCCTAAAGCGCGCATTCAACATTCGCGAGGGTCGCGCGCCCTATCACGTGATTCGCAAGCGCTTTGTAAACGGGGCGCGGCTGACCGGCTCGCACTTATGCATCCTCATCATCGCCATGCTCATCGCGAGCATCGGCCTCGATATCGACTCGGACATTGCCATCGTGGGCGCCATGCTCATCTGCCCACTCATGGGCTCGGTCCTTGCCATGGCATATGGCATCGCCACGCTCGACCGCGAGATTGCCGTCGAGGCCGTCGCCGGCCTCGCGCTACAGATGGCCTTTTGTCTGATCACGTCCACGCTGTATTTTAAGCTCTCGCCCCTTGGCACCACCACGGCCGCCATCATCGACAACTCGACGCCCACTGTGTGGGACCTTGCCGTCGCGCTCGCGGGCGGCTTTGCGGGCGGGCTGGGCAACTCGCGTGACCAGGAACCTGCCACGCTTATCGCCGGCGTGGCCGTGGCGACCGCGCTCATGCCGCCCCTGTGCGCGGCGGGCTATGGCATCGCCATTGCAAGCGGGTCACTGTTTCTCTCGGCGCTTTATGAGTTTGGCGTCAACGTGATCTTTATCGCACTGGCTGCCGAAGCCGTGCTGCTTCTTTTGCGCGTGCCGCTCAAGCGCGACCTGAACGGCGACGGTATTGTGACTGCTGAAGAAAACGCCGAGGTCAACGAGCTATCGCGCAAGGTGCGCCGCCGCATCATCGTGGGCACGGTGATCTTTGCCATCCCCTGCATTATTATGACGGCGGGATCTATTGGCTCGGCGCAGGCCGGCGTGCAAGACGGCTACGGCGTCACTGAAACCACGCGCGAACTTGCGGCGGTGCTGCCAGGCTTTAAGGATTACACCGTCGCCGTCGAGACCTCGGCCGCCGAAGGCGACAAGGAGGGCGTTGTCGAGCGCCAGACTGTCGCTCGCGTAACGACAAGCGAGACGCTCGGAGCGCACGACCGCCGTGTTGCCCGCAAGCTCATCGACCTCAACGTACCCGAACTCGATCGCGTGGAGTTTGACGTGAAGTGATGCGGAACGCGAGGTAGGCCCGGTACGAGCGCGCGCAGCCGCGGGGCACAGGCACAGCCAAGCGCAGCGCTACAGCTCGTACTTGTACACGCGGTAGATGTACTTCTCGGCTTGCATCTCGTACGTGGCAATGGGCAGTCCATAGCGATCGTACTCGGCAAAGGTCTTGGCTATGCCCGATGCCACGAGCATGCTATTCGAATCGCCGACGCGCTGCGCACTACTTACGTAACCTGAGAACGGCACTGCGATCTGGTCCACAAGCTCGTAGGTGCGCGCGGTCTCGTCCACCGTAAAAATGCGCCCAAACGAATGCGTTCCTTTGCTGTAGTCGGTCACTACCGCAGCGCCCAGCTGGCCCCAGTCGAACTTGGGATAGCTCTCGGCAACACCAAAGTTGTTGTCGTATAGCAGCACCTGGTAGCGGCCAGTCGCGGTCGTCTCGTCGTTTGGCAGATAGGTCACACTATGCTGGCCTGCGTTGAGCGAAAAATCGCCTTGAGCCTGCAGCAACTTGTCCTCAAAGCCCGAGCCGGCCCAAAACTCTGGCGAGCCCATAAGCCAATCGACCGTAGGCGTACCGTAGATATCCGTGAGCTTGATGACCGTTGAGGTCTCGCGCGAGCTGAGCAAAACGGTGCCGCCGCCGAGCCACTGGATCGTGTTGATGTGAATCCAATCCAGGTCGCCGTCCGAGGCAACCTTGGCACTTGCCTTGAGGTCGGGGAATATATCGCCCAGGTCCACGACGAGAGAAACGTCACCTGTTGTTATGTCGACCTTAATGATGAGGTCCTCTACATTAACGCGATCATCCTTATCTTTTTTGGCAGCCGCGCGATCGACGTCCAAATCGGCTTCGGAGCCGGCGTGACTCGCCAGCACCAGCAGGTTGCCATCGTCATCGAAAGCGTAGTCGTGGTGTAGCTCGTAGTCGCCCGTGCTCCAGACGTTTACCACCTGTCCGATGGCGTTGATCTGGGCCATCTTGGTAGTCGAGACGCTCATGATCATGCTGCCGTCGCCCGGGAACAGCAGGCGGTGGCTGCGGTAGCCGACAATCGGCACCTCGCCGCGAATCTGGCCGTCGTTGTCGTAGAGGTACATAAAGTCGAGCTTGGACGAGTCGTTGCCCAGAATAGTAAAGAGACCATCGGCAAGCGGCGTATTGGACTCCCCCGACGTGACGGCGAGCTGCTCTTCTTCCTCGCCTTTGAGAGCCGGCGTCTTGACCGTGAACGTCGAGGTGCGGCTGATACCATCTTGTGCCGTGCAAGTGATGGTTACCGTGTTTTTGTGGTTGGGAATGAGGCCGATGACCTTGAACTCGTGTTCCGTGGCCGGCGCGTCGCCGCCGTGGGGCGTATGGGAAAACGCGGCGACCTTGGGCGTGTCACCAGTCTTTTTGCGACCGGCGACCTTGTAGGAGACGGTTACGGAATCCGTTGTCGCAAAGCGAACGTAGCAGCTCAGGGTATCGGTGCCAAAGGGATCCTGCGCGATAAACGGAGTGGTCTCGTTGTAGCCGCCGTCAGCGTACTCGGCATCGAGCCGCTCCTTGATGGCCGCCTGCTTCTCGACGTCGTAGGTCGCGACAATCTGCTTGTGGAGTTTCTTTTGCTCGTCAGTGAGCTCGTTGCTCGCAGTAGATGCGGCGCCCGTGCCGGCCCCGCCGACCGAGCAGCCCATGAGCCCTGTCCCGGCAAGCGCCAGCGTGCCCGCCGCACCCGCAAGAGCCGCTCGACGCGAAAACAGTCTGCTGTCCTTGTCACTCAATTCCATATCGTTACCGTCTTTGAATACCATTGTTGTTCCCTCATATACCACGGCGTTTGACCAGCCCTGTCTAATTATGACTCGCAGTTTAACAAACGCCCCTTAATGCAAGTTTAAGCTTGTAGCGATACGGAAACGCGGGGCGCGAAGGGAATCCGCAACCCTTCCGCTCCCAAGTGATCAATCGGAGCGGCCGCGATGGTGCTCGATCCAGTCCACGGCAAAGTCGACAAGTTCGCGTTGGCGCATAAAGCGGATTGTCCCGTTGCCGAGCGGCGCGGTGCTGACCGTACATTCCCGCTCAAAAGCAGCGCCGATCTCGTCGAAGTCCTCGCCGTCGACATAGAGCGTGCGGTATTCCTTCCATGCGCGTCGGCCGTTTTCCATGACCGCACTGTGCTCAACGCAGTCGTGTTTGCGGGGGTACTGTGCACGGGCGTCTGCTAAATGCAGTGACGTATTCTTGTCGTAGCCCACGCCCACAAGCAGCACGTAGCCGTCCAAATCGTACAGGCGAGCGATGGGCGATCCGTTGCCAAAGATATTGCTTAGGTCGTGGTTCTCCGTCAGGAACTGCGCATGCCGGCCATTTGCCGCCACCGAACGCGCCGGGTGATCGCTCCTGAGCGTACCCGGCCACGTGCGAAACATTTCGGCTACGGCTCCCATCGTGTTGGTGGGCGTGATGCGCTTGTCATAGGCAGGCCAGTTATCGCGAATCAACTGCCACCATTCTTGGGGCTCTTGCCAATGAACGCCGCTCTCGGGGTCCAAGTTTTTCCATGATTGCGTCGGCATCATGACGGTGCCGGTTTCGCCCACCGTCTGGAGCAGCGCCTCGATCACTGGTTGAGCGCCGCCGCACACATATCCAAGCGCGCTGAGCGAGCAATGGACCATAACCGTCTGCCCCGCGCACATACCGACGGCGGAGAGCGCGTCGAGGATATCCTGCTTAAGCACGATTTGCCGATCCATTGCCGTTCCCCTCTATCCCCACGCATCAGTTGCATTTGCGTCATGCGCCAAAATGGCACACGGGCCATGCGGCGCATCGACAATGCAAAAGATACGTTTCTCAATGTTGCCGAGGAATCTTTTTAGTACTTGAAGAAGCCCTCGCCCGAGCTTTCGCCCAGCTTGCCTTCGTCGAGCATCTGCTTGAGGACGGATGCCATGGCCTTAAAGTTGTAGGGCATCATCATCTTTTTGAGCAGCGGGCTCACCAAGCCCGGCACCTTCTGATACTGCATGACGATGTTATAGGCCGTCTGGATGCCCACGGTGTCGAACACGCGGAACGGGCCCTTGGGCGCGCCAGTGCCGCGCGTCCATGCGAGGTCGATGCTCTTGGGGTCGCTGACGCCCGAGACGTACAGATCAAGGCCCGAAAGCAGCCACGGCACCAGCATGGAATTGAGCAGATAGCCGTTCTTTTCCTTGTTGACGGGCAGGGCAAGCATACGGATGTCGCTGGCAAAGTCGACGAGCTCATCGAAATAGCGCTTGTCGGTCTGGTCCTGAGCCATGACCTCGGTCATGTTGTTCTTCCAGATGGAGTTGGCAAAGTGCAGCGACAGGTACTTCTCGGGGCGGCCGGTGTACTTGGCAAAGGTGCTCGGCAGCAGCGTGGAGGAGTTCGTCACGACAACGGTCTTTTGCGGGAGAACCGGGGCGAGCTTCTTGTAGAAGTCGATCTTTGCCTGGGTGTCCTCGGCCATCGACTCGATAACCAGATCGGCGTCGGCCACTGCCTTGGCAAGATCGAGCTCTAGCTTGAGTGTGGAGTAGGCACGATCGACGGCGGCGAGCGCCGCCTCCTTGTCGAAGGGCTGGTCGCTATCGGCGATACCGGCACACCACTCGCCCGTGCCGTCCGCCATGCCCTCGATAGCCGCGATGTACTCCTCGCGCACATGATCGATCTTGGGCTGAGTGCGGCCGATGCTGCCCTCGCTGCGCAGCCAGATCGTCACATCGAAGCCGCAGTAGGCAGCCTGAAAGGCAATCTGGCTTCCCAACACGCCGCCACCGGCAACACAAACGGTCTTGTAGCTCATAGGAACAGTCCTCTCTTACGTAATTCCATGGATGTGTATTTATTCAACCGTAAGGATGACGCGCGCTGGGGGTGGGTTCCATAAACGGACGGTAATTTGCGGCGAACGGCTACATATGTTCATTATCTCAGGGTTCCAAGAGCGATTTTTGGTGCCACTGAGACGTCGCCTTCGGAAGAGGTGATAGTTGGGGCGTTTACGCAGCATATGTCCAGCAAAAACGGGTGGTAGCCGATACGGCTACCACCCGTTTGTCTCATATCTAGCACATAGCAGGCCAACTACTTCTTAATGCCGCGCCCCAGACGCTTGGCGACCGATGCAACGGCCTCCTCGCTGACCGAGCCACAGCTCACGCAGCCATCATGGGCACGCATCTGGCCGGTGACCTCGTCCATCGCGAGCGGCGCCACCTTCTCGAGCTTAAAGCCCTTACCGGCGCGCATGTTTTCCTTGGCCACGCTGATCATGAGCTTAATGCGGTTGAGCTGGTTGACCTCGGACGCGCCGGGGTCGTAGTCCACTGCGACAATGTTGCTCTCGGGGTGCCGACGGCGCAGCTCCTTGATCACGGCCTTGCCCACCACGTGGTTAGGCAGGCACGCAAAGGGCTGCGTGCAGATGATGTTGGGCGCGCCATGGTCAATCAGGTCGAGCATCTCGGCCGTGAGCAGCCAGCCTTCGCCCATGTTGTTGCAAACCGAAAGCACCGTACGGGCCTTGTCCGCCATGGTGCCGATGCGCTCGGGCGCCTCAAAGCGGCGGGACTTTTGGAGCAGCTCCTCCACCGGCGTACGCATCCAGTCCACGAGCTTGATGAGCGCCTGCATACCAGCGCGCGTGGTTGCAGAGCTTCCGAGCTCATCCTTCTGCAGCTCGGCGTTGCTCATGGAGTACAGGAAGAAGTCGAGCAGGCCCGGCACCACGGCCTCGCAGCCCTCGCGCTCGATAACGTCGACCACGTGGTTGTTGGCTGTGGGGTGGAACTTGACCAAGATCTCGCCGACCACGCCCACGCGCGGCTTGGTGCCCTCGCCCACGAGCGGCATGGTGTCGAACGCGCGGATGGCCTCGCGGCACAGCTTGGTGTAGTTGTGGCGGTTGAACTTGGGCGCCAGCTTGCGGGCGCGCGCCATGTACTCCTCGTAGAGTGCGTTGGCGGCACCGGGCGTAGCCTCGTATGGACGACAGCGATAAAGCATCTGCATCATCACGTCGCCAAAGAGCACCGCGTAGACTGCCTGCTTAAGCAGCGCCGGCGTAATCTTAAAGCCGGGGTTGTCCTCACCGAGCGCTACCGCCGAAAGCGAGATCACCGGAATCTCGGGGTGGCCGCTCTCGCGCAGGGCCTTGCGGATGAGTGCGATGTAGTTGGTGGCACGGCAGCCGCCGCCAGTCTGGCTGATAACCACGGCCGTCTTGGACAGGTCGTACCGGCCGCTCTCGATGGCCTCCATAATCTGGCCGGTCACCAAAATGGACGGATAGCAAATGTCATTGTTCACATAGCGCAGGCCGGCCTCGACGGCGTCGTGATCGGTCGAGGGCAGCAGCTCCAAGTTGTAGCCGGCACCGCGGAACACCTCTTTGACCAGGTCAAAGTGGATCGGCGCCATCTGCGGGCACAGGATGGTGTAGCCCTCCTCGCGCATCTGCTCGGTAAAGGGCACCTTGGGCCACGCGGTCGATGCGCTCTCGCGCTGAGCCTCGAACGTGTACTTGCGGCTCGCGAATGCGGGGGCATCCGTGGAGGGAGCCACCGGCGCGGCATCGCCCTGCTCGTAGGTCTCGCCCGCGGCCGCGGCCTCGGCCAAGCGCTCAGCCTCCTGGTCCTTAAGCGCGGCCATGAGCGAGCGGATGCGGATGCGCGCGGCGCCCAGGTTGGACACCTCGTCGATCTTGAGCACGGTGTAGATCTTGCCGCTGGCCTCCAGAATCTCCTGCACCTGATCGGTAGTCAGAGCGTCCAGGCCGCAGCCGAAAGAGTTGAGCTGGATCAGGTCCAGGTCGTTGCGCATCGTAACAAAACGGGCGACAGCGTACAGGCGGCTGTGGTACATCCACTGGTCGACGACGCGGATGGGGCGCTCGGGCTTCACCAGGTGCGCAAGCGAATCCTCGGTAAAGACCGCAAAGCCAAAGCTCGAGATAAGCTCGGGCAGGGCGTGGTTGATCTCGGGGTCGTTGTGGTAGGGGCGGCCGGCGAGCACGATGCCGTGACCGCCGTGGTCCTCGACCCACTTAAGGGTCTCCTCGCCTATGGTCTGGATATCCTCGTGGAAGCGTGCATCGGCCTCAAAGGCAGCGTTGACGGCGGCATCGACCTCGGAGCGCGTGATCTTGGGACCGCGCACGCGACCGCGACCGGCCTCAGCATCGGCCACGCGGTCGACGGCAAGCACCTGGTACAAGCGGCGCTTGAGCTCGGTCTTGTCGTGATAGGGCACAAACGGGTACAGGAACTCGATATTCTGCTCACGAATCTCGTCGATATTGAGTGCCAGCGCCGTGGGGTAGCTCATGACGATGGGGCAGTTATAGCAATTGCCAGCCGTCGGATCCTCCTTGCGCTCCCAGCGCACGCACGGCATCCAGATAAAGTCGACATCGCGGTCGATAAGGTTCATCACGTGGCCGTGGCTCATCTTGGCCGGATAGCACACGCTCTCGGACGGCATGGACTCGATGCCCGCCTGGTAGGTCTTCTTGCTCGACTGGTCGGACAGCTGCACGCTAAAGCCCAAGCGCGTAAAGAACGCGTGCCAGAAGGGGTAGTTCTCGTACATGTTGAGTGCGCGCGGGATACCCACGGTGCCGCGCGGGGCCTCGTCGGGGCTCAGTACCTCGCGATTAAAGAGCAACTCGTTTTTCTTTTTGAAGAGGTTGGGGGCCTCGGTCTTTTGCTTTTTGTGGCCGGCGCCCTTCTCGCAGCGGTTGCCGGTAATGAAGCGCCTGCCGCCGCCAAAGTCGTTGACAGTGAGCTGGCAGTTGTTGGAGCAACGGCCGCAGCGGACGTGCTTTTGCGTCACAGTGAGGTGCGCGATGTCCTCGGCCGAAAGGATGGTCGAGGTGCCGTCGGCGCCAGCGCGATCGCGGGCGAGCAAGGCTGCACCATAGGCGCCCATGCAGCCGGCGATGTCGGGACGCACGGCGTGAACGCCGGTGAGCTGCTCAAACGCGCGCAGCGTGGCATCGGACATAAAGGTGCCGCCCTGGACGATCACCTGGCTTCCGATCTCCTTGGGATCGCGCAGCTTAATGACCTTGAACAGGGCATTCTTAATGACGGAATAGGACAGACCGGCCGCGATGTCGCCCACCGTGGCGCCTTCCTTTTGCGCCTGCTTAACACGCGAATTCATAAAGACCGTGCAGCGACTGCCCAGGTCCACCGGAGCCTTGGCATGGATGGCGGCGTCGGCGAACGCGCGCACGTCCATGTTCATAGAGACGGCGAAGCTCTCGATAAAGCTACCGCAGCCCGACGAGCAGGCCTCGTTGAGCATGATGTGCTCGATGACGCCGTCCTTTACGCGCAGGCACTTCATGTCCTGACCGCCAATGTCCAGGATAAACTCGACGCCGGGCAGGAATGCCTTGGCTCCGCGCAGGTGCGCGACGGTCTCGATCTCGCCGGAGTCGGCCTTGAGGGCCTCGATGAGCAGCGCCTCGCCGTAACCCGTGGTGGTCACGTGGCCGATGGTGCAGCCGGCGGGGATGTGGTTGTAGAAATCGGCCATGATGACCTTGGCCGTACCCAGGATGTCACCGTTGTTGTTGCCGTACCAGGTATGCAGCAACTGACCGTCCTCGCCCACGAGCGCGGCCTTCATGGTGGTGGAACCGGCGTCGATACCGATGAACACGCGACCGGTGTAGCCTTCGAGCTTGCCCTTGGGGACGACCTCGGTGTCGTGGCGGGTCTTGAACTCGGCAAAGTCCTCGTCGGTGGCAAAGAGCGGATCCAGACGCTCGACCTCGGCGCCCTGTGTGTCACCCAGGGCATCGATGGCCTCGATGAGCTGCGGGAACGTGCTGAGCTTATTGGACTCGTGCGCCATGGCGGCACCGCTCGCCACAAACAGGTGGGCATTTTGGGGCACGATGCGGTGCTCCTCGTCCAGGTTGAGCGTGAGGTAGAAGCGATGGCGCAGCTCGGAGAGATACTGCAGCGGGCCGCCCAGGAAGGCGACGTTACCGCGGATGGGACGGCCGCACGCCAGGCCCGAGATGGTCTGGGTCACGACGGCCTGGAAGATGGAGGCGGCCACGTCCTCGGGGCGGGCGCCCTCGTTGAGCAGCGGCTGCACGTCGGTCTTGGCAAAAACGCCGCAGCGGCTGGCGATGGGATAGATGGTGGTGGCGTTGGCCGCGAGTTCGTTAAGGCCGCTGGCGTCGGTGTGCAGCAGGGTTGCCATCTGGTCGATGAACGCACCCGTACCGCCGGCACAGGTGCCGTTCATGCGCTGCTCAATGCCGTTATCGAAGTAGATGATCTTGGCGTCCTCGCCGCCCAGCTCGATGGCGACATCGGTGGCCGGGATGAGGGTCTCGACGGCACGCTTGCTGGCGATGACCTCCTGGACAAACTCCAGGTCGAGCCACTGGGACAGCAGCAGGCCGCCCGAGCCGGTAATGGCGCAGGTCATTTGGGCCGTCGGCAGCACGGCCGCAGCGCCCTCGAACAGGTCGCGGGCGCAGGCGCGGACGTCGGTGTGATGGCGCTGGTACTTGGCGTAGACGATCTGGTTGTCATCGTTGAGCACGGCGAGCTTAACGGTGGTGGAGCCAACGTCGATGCCCAGGTGCAGGTTGCCGTGGGCGTTGTCGGGGTTGAAGATCGCGCCTTCGGGGGCGTGGGCGGCGGCTGCGGGGTCGGCGACGGTAGCGGGCTCGCTAGCGACGGACGTCTCCCCTACCGAGTTCTTGGCATCGGCAACTGCCTCGGCAACTTTCTCGGCAGCCGTGGTCGCGGCCTTCTGCGCGGCGTCCACCACGGTGGGCGCAGCCTCGCGTGCGGCGGCGACCATGCGGTCCTTGATGCCCTCGACGAGTTTGCTCATTGTCTCTCCTCTTAGTTGTTGGACTCGACGGTTACGGCGGTGTCGGCCGCGTCCTCGAGCTGCAAGTTCAATAGCTTCATGCCGTACTCCGGCACGTTGATATCGATGGGTTGGCCATACAGGTCACCAGGACGCACAAAAGCGAGCACCGTCATCATGCGCGCCATGGCCTCGGGCGATTCGGTGAGCCCACGCTCAAACCAGCGCTGAATCATGCCGACCTCGGCACTCACGACGTAGGTGACGTAGTAGTCAAAGAACGTGCCCAGCGCCAGGCCCAAAATGCCCGTCTGTGCACGCGGCACCACAGCCTCACGCGCGGTGTCGATAATCCTTTTAATGAAGGCCTGGTCGCCGCCCGGACCCAGCAGCGCACCGATCAAGTCGCGGTTGGCCGCAAGATAACGCAGTAGCTCAACCGAACCGGGCGCCGGCTCGAGCTCATCGATGTTGTGATAGAGATCGGGCAGCCGAGCTGCGGTGATGAGCTCAATACGCTCACGGATCTCGGCCAGCAAGCCGTCCTCGATTTGATTGATAAAGTCGGGGATATCGCGGTAATGCGAATAGAACGTACGGCGCGTAAGGCCGGCGCGCTCGGTGAGCGACGCGACGTTAATGCGCGAAAGATCGCCGCTTTCGGCAAGCTCGCTGGCAAGTGCCTGGCGAAGGGCACGCTGCGAGCGAAGGGACCGGCGATCGCATTTCTCGAGCTGGGACAAGCGTCCTCCTTGTTACTCTGCCTGTGCGCTATTGCACAGTGCGAGTATTATTGCACACCGTGTGTATCAACACGTAAAGGCAATATTTGGATGCGACGAAGGGGCAGTCCCTTTGCCACATCGAGCCGCTGCTTGGTCCCGTTAATGGGACCAACAATCGCCACGCCCGTTTCATCATGCCGGTAATGATCGATAAGGAGGCCGACATGAACAATCAGGCATGCGATGGCATCACCGATGCCGGCAAGGACCTCGTCCTCAGCTGCATCAAGAGCCAAGAGCTGCGCGACCACATGCGTAAATACCTATACTGGCCAGCGCCAATCATCGCCGGCTCTCTTAAGACGCTTGATGAAAAACGCACCATGCTCGAGCAACTCCGCAAGGAGGTTTCGCCGGAGCTGGTCGAAGATATCGATTCGCATCTCGCCCAGCTCAACAGCGCACTCGATATGCTCCACAACATCGAGCGCGACCGCGGAATCCTCCTACTGCACGTCATGGTCTACAACGAGGAGGAGCGCGACGCCGACGCCCTCGACGGTCCCTTCCCCACCGCATCGTGGGAGGCCGCGCAGGCACTCATGAAGCGCTACATCGAAGAGCATCCTGAAGACGACTGGTCCGAATCGTACTGGAAGATCGACCTATACACCCCAGAAGACCTTCACGAACATCAAACGGCGCAGTCCTCCCTGGCGTTTGCAGCAACCAAGGATGGCGAGCTTATATTTCTCCGCGATCAGCGCAATAACCGCACTCGCAAATCGTATGTCGAAAGCGCCTGGCGAAACGATAGCAGACGGTTCTGCAACAGCAACGAACCCATCTATACGCCGTGGGTCCCAGGCGACATCCTCAAAATCGACGGTCGCCCCTTTGATCACGGGCCTCGCTTTGCCATTGTGCTCGAAAACGACTACGAGCACACGCTCCGGGGACAGATCTGGTGCGCAGGGCCTAGTAAAGATCACGGCGTTAAGGAGGGTTCACTTTCATCCGGCACCTACAGCGACAGTCTCCTGGACCCCTTCATCCCCTCCGCCCTCTACACCGCCGAGTGCTACACCGGTGAGCTGCCGGACGACTGCGCTTTTATGCTCGAGCTTTCGCAGATGCTGCACGACAACCCCGACTACGGCAAGCAATGGTCCGAAGGCTCGGTCGGACATGACTGCCTTCAGCCGTATCGCAAGCCCGCCAACCAAAGCGAGCTGGATATTCGTCCGGACATCTTCGAGTTTTTAGACTCGCAAAGTATTAAGGAGCATCTTCAACGAATCAACTACGAGCTCACCACGCCCGTAGCGGCTTTCATTGTCAATTGCTCGCATAAAGCAACGCTGCAGCAAAAGCTCGAAGGCTGGCAAAAGATCATCGACAATATGCCCAATTGCACCATGAGCCGCAGAAATGACACGGTCGTCATCCCGGACTTCCATGCCTTTCTGCGCAATGTCATCAAGCAGGAGAAACGAAAGCTCGCGTACCTTAAAAGGACGGACGGTCAAAGCCTGTACTTCTTTGAGGACTACTCGTGGGACCGGCGCGGGCAGGGCGGCTATCTTTACGGCCCGTACAGCAGTTATCAAAAGTGCTTCGATGCCATCTGGAAAGAGCTCGACGGTGACGATCCCAAAGCCATCAGGATCACTCGTCGTCCCATCGACCCAGAAGAAGACCACTATGCCGACGACATGGTCTTACTCAATGCGAACGGCGAAGTAATGTCTTGCGATTACCGCAACAAAAGCGAGTGGGACGAGGCAGGCACCGCCAGCGATTTCGAGGACATGTGGTTTGATATCCCGACGCCTTTCCATGCCGGAGACATCGTCTGCAACCTCCAACGCCCCGACAAGCCGATGGTGCTGTTTGACCTGCAAACTTGGGGATCCAAACGAGTCGACAAAGAGCTGGCCTCCTCCGTCTACAAAGAGCGCCTCGTTCAAAAGGCCGACAAGCTATTGCGCTGGCACCGATATGACGGCGACACCAGCGACATGTACGCCTACGGCTGCCAAGTCTCACCCGCCTTGCATTTCCCCTTCTACATTGGGGAGCCTGAGGGCTTTCTTTTGGACATCGACTATTACCGCAAGCCACTCAAGTCAGAGGAGCGAATCCTTTACGGCGTCAGGGCATATGTCAAAGGCGACCTGGCGGTTGATTCGCTCGCCGCAATGGCCAGCGCATGCGAGCTACAGGCGCTGGCGGAGAAAAAGGCGCGTGGCTTCGAGGACGCAGACAGCTGGCTCAAGGACCGCTACCCAGAGCTGTTCGATGCGACGGCCGATCCCTTCTTAGAGGGAGGTTGCACCAGTTACGCTTAGTTTTTGAAACGCCACTACCGATTGTCCATTCAGTACGCGCACACTCATGTACCAGTGCGTTTCCAAAAGTATGTTTGACGCGAGATTCATATCAGACCCGTTAATGGGATCACAAAGCACAGCCTCTGATGGATGCTAACGGCAACGACCGAATTGGAGGTTGCAATGGACAGCCAAGCAGATACCGTGATCACCGATGCCGGCAGGGAGCTCGTTTGCAGTTGCATCAAGGACGATGAGCTGCGTGCTCATATGTTCAAACACATGGGAATGGCAGATGGCTCCCTCTGCAACATCATCGGTAGCTCGCTCAGGACGCTTGACGAAAAACGGACCATGCTCGAGCAGCTTCGCAAAGAGGTCTCATCGGATTACGCCGAGACAATCGACTCCGGCCTCGAACAACTCGACACTGCACTCGATATGCTTTGCAACGTTGACCGCGACCGCGGCATCTTGCTGGTCTCCGGCATGTTTTACAGTGAAGACGAGCGCGGGCACGACGCCTTTGACGGCCCCTTCCCCGTTGCCTCATGGGGAGCTGCGCAAACCCTCATGAAGCAATACGTCGATGATGACCCCGATGAAGATTGGTCCGAATCATTCTGGCAGATTAAGCTCTATACCGCCGAAGACTTACACGACCGTCCACGTGCTCAAGCCTCGCTGATATTCGCCGCAACCATAGCTGGCGATTTGGTCTTTTTGAGCGACCGCCGGAATCAGCGGACTCCGCATCAAAGCATCAATCACTTGCCGTGGAACAATAGCAAGCACTTCTGCGCCAATGGTGAGGTCTTTTACACTCCCTGGGTCCCCGGCGACATCATCAAGATCGACGGTCGGCCCTTCGACCACGGCCCTCGTTTCGCCATCGTGCTCGAAGACGACTACGATAGTTCGTTCAAAGGCCAGGTTTGGTGCGCCTATCCGAGCAAAATCTACGGCGTTGAGGAAGGCAATCTCCGCTTGAGGGATTTCACGGACGGCTTCCTCGACGACTTCACACCCTCTGCGCTCTACACCGCCGAACGCTATATCGGCGACTTGCCCGATGGTTGCTCCTTTATGCTCGAACTCTCGAAAAAACTGCACGATGACCCCGGCTGTGGCAAACATTGGTCGGATGGATCGGTCGTACACGACTGCTTGCAGCCATATCGCACATCGGCCGGTCCCAGTGCCAACGCTACACGTTCGGACATTCTCGAGTTTCTCGACTCGCCTGACATCAAGGAGCATTTGAGAGACATCGACTACGAGTTCACCACGTCCGAGGCGGCATTTATTGTTGCCCGTTCGAACGAAAAGGCGCTACGGCAGAAGATCAAGGGCTGGCAAAAGATTATCAACAACATGCCCAATTGTGCGATGAACAGGCGATACGGCACGTTCAATATCCCCAACTTCCATGTCTTTCTTCGCGACGTCATCAGATGGGAGCGCAAGAAAATCGCCCGGTTCAAACAGCCTGGCAAGCACATGTATTTCTTTGAGGACAAGACGGGAAGTCCCCATGAGAGCGGGTGCAATTATGGCCCCTACACCAGCTACGAAAAATGTTTCGAGGCAATCTGGAATGTGCTTGAGGAGGAAAATCCTACCTCGATAGAAATAACGCGCCGCCCGATCGATCCGGACGAAGACTACTATGCCGCCGACAGGCTCATGCTCAACGCAAAAGGCGAAATTATGGACTGCCAGCTGAGCTGCATCGACATGGAACGCGAGGGCGAAGACCCCACTTTCGCTTTTGAGTTGATGTGGTTTGACATCCCGACGCCATTCCACGCCGGCGACATCATTTGTCGTCACGGCGACCCTGGCGACCCCATGCTGCTTCTCAATATGCAGACATGGACCACGCAGCGGGTCATAGATGAGCTTCCGCCTTCAACTTACAGGGAATGCGCCGCAAAAAATGCCGACGACCTGCTCAGGCACCATCGGCAAAATGGTGATACGAGCGACATGTACGCCTACGGCTGTCAGATTGAATATCCCCTGGAGTACCCCGTCTATATCGGAGAGCCGAGTTGTTTTCTTCTCGATATGGAATACTGCCGTACCCCGCTCAAGCCGGAGGCGAGAATTCTGTACGGCGTGCGGGCATATCTCGACGGCTATCTGGGTCTTGACTCACTTATTGCGCTATCGAGCCTTTACGAGCTGCAGGCGCTGGTCAAGAAAAAAGTCGAGTGGTTTGAAAGGGAAGACGGCAGGCTCAAGAGCTGCTATCCGGAGCTGTTCGATGATGCGATAACCCCGCCGGCGCGATTCAAAACAAAGAGGAGCTAACCATGGACATCTTGGATTTTGTGGACTCCCGGGACATTCGGGAGCACCTGCGCAGTATCGACTTCCAGCCCAGTACCATAGAGGCCGCCTATCTGGTTTGGTTTTCGAAGACCGCCACGCTCGATCAGAAATGCGAAGCCTGGCAGGAGATTGCCCGAACCATGCCCAATTGTTCGCTGGAGGCAACCCATGCCGGTCTTGGAAGGCCGGCCATCCCCGATTTCCATGCTTTTTTGCGCTGGACAATCGATTACAACAAGCGGTGCGTCGATGCGTTTGCGAGTGGGACGGACTACGTTTATCAGTATGAAGAGGAGATTGTGCCCGACGGGCAACTTTGTGGGGCCTTCGGCGCGCCATTCAGCTGTTATGAGAAATGTGCCGAGGCGTTGCGCGGTGATGATGAACTGGCGAGCCGTCCAGAGGCACGCGTACGCATCTCCCGGTGCCCGCTCGATGCCGACGAAGAACATCGCCGGGAAGACTGGCTCATGGTGAACGGTAAAGGCAAGATCCTTTCCGTTTATTGCCCTTCGGCCGGCCCCGTTGAGAACGATTGGGAGATCGCATTCGAGTTCATCTGGGTCGATATCCCCACGCCGTTTCACACCGGCGATATCGTCTGGACGCCGCAAGGCAGTGCCCGTGAGCCGTTCACGTTGTTCGATCTGCCCACGTGGGACCGGACAAAGCTTGAGGCGGAGCTTCGGCAGGCAGACCGTTCTGACGAATGGCTTGATCATGCACAGCAGCGCCTCGAGCACTATCGCCATGCAGGGGATATCAGCAACATGCGTGCCACTGGTTGCTCGATTACCTACAACGAGACGTTTCCCCTCTACATCGGAGAGCCAGACCCGCTTTACCTGAATCTTGAGTACTATCGCAAACCACTCGAAGACGAGCAGCGAATTTTAATCGCCGCCCAGGCCTACCTGCGCGGCGACCTGTATGTCGACTCACTCATCGCGTTTATCGACACCATAAGGATGGAGTCCAAGGCAAAGCGCAACCTGGAAGAGCTGCGTCTGGATCAGGCGCCGCTCAAGGAGAAGTACCCGCAGCTATTTGAATAAAGGTCGTCATGCCCGAATCCACAAGAAGTCGCACCAACAACTCGGAGACTATCGTGCACGAAGAAATAATCAACTTGATCGACTCTCCGGAGCTGCGAGAGCATTTGCTGCATAATCCGCAGCTCCTGAGTGGTGATCATTACACGCAAATCATCGGTGGCGCGTCGATAGAAATCAACCGCAAACGGGAGATGCTCAGCAGGCTGGTTGCTGCCGAGCGCGGCTCGTCAGACAAGACTTTTGATTGGTACGGTCCGGAGAGATGTATCGACTACATCGATGACTGCCTGGGTGCGCTCAAGGCCGTCGACGGAAACGGAAAGACGCTGCTTATTAGCGAAATTAGCTTTGTCGACAACGAAGTAGGATCCGCCATCACGCATGGCCCCTTCCCCGTGGCATCGTGGCAGGCCGCCCTTGCGGCAATGGAGGCATACGCAGGCAAATGGAGCGAAATGACAGACTTATCGTCCTCATACTGGATGATCGAGCTGTTCAACCTTGCCAACGACCCGAGCTGTTCATATCCATACGACGGCTTTCTACAGCCGGACTACACTTACTACGCAAACATCTCGGGCGAAATTCAATACCTCTGCAGAGAGGAAGTGGGGGAATGTGGCGAGGTGCGCGACTGCATTGTGGGCGAAATTTTTGGGCCATGGTTTAAGGGGGCATATGTCGACCTGCCCACGCCGTACAAAAAGGGCGACATTCTCGAGATTGACTGCAGGCCATGGGCGCCGGGACCTTGCTATTGCCTGGTAGCAAACTCGAAATTGGACTGTCTGTATCCCGATGGCGATGAACAGATCAGATGTGGCTCTATCCCCTACGGCAGTTGCTTTGCCGGATGGGCGCGTACGAACCTGATGCTGTCACCCGTATTCAGGGCGAGGAGGGTAGCGCGGCCCTTGCCGGAAGCATGCGCGACCTTGCAAGCGATTGAACTGAATCAGATAGATAACCTGCTAGAAGAGTGCGCCAGCAGCAAAGAGGAAGAGCCGATTTGGCTAGACATATATCGGCATCGCGCTCGATGATGAATCATTTGGGCGGAGCTTCAAAGGCGGCAAACAGTGACGACACCAGCTCTTCCGGCAACGCAGCATTCGCAGTACCCCATCGATGGAGGCCCGAGCCACGCGCGGCTCGGGGGAGGCATACCAAGGTCATCCGCATCTCAGGCCAGAACCTTCGAGGCATTCTGCCAGAAAATAGCCTCGATATCCAAACGAACAAATAGTCCTCGCCCAAAAGGTGGGACGAGGACTATTTCATGCAATATTTGCTAGCACCCCTAATAATCGATTGAAGCCAAAGCCTGCTTTACACGCTTGCCGCTTGCACCCTTGAAGTAATACCAAATTAACCGGTCAACTTCACGGTAGCCAATTTCGCCATTCTGATTGTTTTCAGAGCGCCATTTATTGATACCCTCGAGAACGGCATCGTACAAGTTCCTATATTTGGTATATCCATCATCATCTTTTTTGTAATTCTCGATTGTGCTTACGAGTTCTTGCCCGCCCTTGCCCCGCTTAATCTTTTTCATCCTGCAACAGTCCCAGCTAGCCAGCTCCCCGCTCGCATAGTTATCCACAAAATATGGGAGAACACTGGCGACGACATTATCGTAAATGCAATACTTATCGCCCAACTCCAAATACTGACAAGTCCAATGGCAAAACTTTGTGGCAAACGAGAAATTAATCTTGTTAGCATCTGCCACATGAGCCTCATTCAGGTAGGTTGTCGAGGCATGTGAAATTTCGAAGACAAGCCGATCGTCGCCTACGCTTAATCGCTCCTTGAGATTCTCAATGCCGGCAATAATCTGAGACGTAAAAAGTACACCACCAGTTATTGTCTTTTTCTTTTCACCGTCATCAATCGTCTTTTTCTCTTCATCATCATCGGGCTCTGTCATCTCAACCGGTTTCAAATTTAGCTTTTTCATAAGGTCGTCGATTTTATACAGGCCAACAGCAGTTAAACGGGTCGAGTTTTCATTGTCGATTTCGTAAACCGCTCTTCCTATACACGCCATTCGATGATCCGCGTTGCCAACAAACATGCCTTCGAATATTTTGCAAAGTTCATCTTTGTCCGTCTGGTTGTAATTCGAATCGTTCTCAACCATGCCGTTGACAAAGGCGATGTTTTTATCCGTAAAAAGAGGCACGCCGTTCTGGTCCAGGTCAAACTGATATGGGTTAGCCGTTCGCTCCGCATCTTTCACGTAAGGCATTACCATTTTATTTACGCCATTGACCTCTTCCATCACCGGATTAAAAAACATTTCTTGACGACTCATGTGAACTCCTTCCCAGAGCTGTTCAGACATACCGCCGACAGAACATAACGCCTAATATTGATGATAATTCTTGACCCGCCCAGTAGTTTCTCTTTGGCTGTTGAGCGGTCATTTTCTGCTGGTAGACGCGCTGCTGGCCGAGCAGTTGTTATTGGCTATGGCCTCAACCGATGACTTTTGTGCAGGAAGGTTCCGTGCAATCGGTACTTATGCGGACCAGAACATCTGCGTTGCAATGAGTCTCGGCGAACGTTGCGTCGTCCTCTCTGCCCTCCACCGCAAAGCAGCCTGCTAAGATCGCCGCCGTCGGGCTGAGCATGTTGCGTAGGTCGCGCAGGATTGCATTTACCGGGCGGTTGTCGTCGAGCATCTCGAGTCCGTCAATTACGACCACGACGTCCTTTAGCACTGCTCTATTCCACGTCTGGTCGCCGAGCAACCAGCTCGTTAAAAGGTCCATGGTCATGTTGTCCTCAACAAAAATGCCTAGGTTGCGCTGCTTGAGGCGCATCGTTGCGCGAATCGCCTCGACCTGTCGTTCCTCAGGATCCTCTGACACCTTGTCATCCATCTCGGCGCGAATAAGCCGGGCGATCGCGTCCTCTTCACACTCCCGCATCGGCATGTAGAGCACGGCGCATTGCTCACTCAGACGCAAAGCCGCATACACCAGCACGTTCGAGACATCTTCATGCGCGCCGCCAATCACGCTGAGCTTGCCCAACCCAACGCCGCCACCTAGGGCATCATCGACCGACATACCGGTTTTCAACACACAAGGAGTTTCAAAAAGCGACGTCTCCATACGGCGATCGAGCCCAGAAACCAGTCGATTGCGAAACCCGCTGAGGTCAAAAACCTCGTCATCACGCTCTTTGCGATTCCCACTACGCTGATTCGCGGGCGTCGGCGGTATCACGCCTGATAGGCCCAGCATCTCGCCCAAACTCACAGAACAGCCAATTCGGTCGTCCCTGGAGTCCATCTTTAACGTCATCGCAACCCTCCTAACGCCTACCACGCTTACCAGTAGCCCTAAAATTCCAAATCGGCATGAGTCGGTGAATAACATCAACCGTCGGGGCCATGAGTCTCAGTACATCATCCGCAGGCTTATACGCTTCGGGCGACTCATCGAGCGTCGTCTCGCATGCACTCGGACAGTAGATGCCGGCATCGTGCATCTCGTTAACGAACGACCTGGTGTCGAGCGTTTGGAACGCTTTGGTGCGGCTCATCGCGCGACCCGTCCCGTGCGGCGCCGAACAGTTCCAGTCCTCGTTTCCCTTGCCGCGTGCGATAACGGCACCGTCGCGCATGTTGAACGGAATCAGCACCATCTCGCCCGCATGAGCGCTAATGGCACCCTTGCGAATCATGCCGCCTTCCGAGATGTAGTTGTGCATGGTGGTAAAGCCGTCTCCGTCGAGCCGAATTCCCGTACGCTCAACAATCTGTGTGACAATCGCCTTGCGGTTCTGATTCGAGAAGCGTTGGCAGTTATGCATATCGACGAGATACTCGGCAGAAAGATCTCCCACGAGATACTTAAGCTCGTCGGGGATATCTGCCGTGCACGTCTTCTGCGCCAGCGCCTGATGATGCTCCGCCGTCTGCTTGCCCATGTTGCGCGAGCCGGTGTGCACGACCAGATATTGGCACCCATCCTCGTCCTCGTCGAGTTCAATGAAGTGATTGCCGCCGCCCAGCGTGCCCATGGAGCGCTCAACCTTGCGCTTGTCCTGAAGCCAATCGCGCGACTCCATGTCAAAGTCCGCGAGTACGCAGGCAGGATCGCGATGAAGGCTAAAGCCCGTGGGCACCGCGCGCTTCACATCGCGATTGAATTGAATGAGGTCGTCGCGCGCGATGGTTTCCGCAAGCGGCACGCAGTACATCCCGCATCCGATGTCGACCCCCACCAGGTTGGGAATCACCTTGTCGCCCAAGTTTGCCGTAAAGCCAATCACGCAGCCCTTGCCCTTATGGGCATCGGGCATGATGCGGATCTTGGCACCTTCAAACGCCGGGCAGCTGGAAATCTCCTCGATCTGCTCCTTGGTTGAATCCTCAAGATTCTCGGCAAAGACTTTGATGTCTGCCATCGCATTTCTCCTGTTCTGATCCTTGTAAACCGGAACCGGCCCCAAGCCAATAGAGCGCATGTCACACCATCCAGCCAAACCGCCGATTTCCGTTTAACCACCTTTCGCCCTATTCGAGCTCTTATTGCTGCGAATACTACGGTCGCGCGGACTACAATGAGTCCCAATAACGGGTCTTGTTTTGTATCTCCGGTTGGTACCCTGCCGGCGAAAGGAGACAACGTGGCGAACAGACCAAATCAAAAGCTCAGGCTTCTGTTCCTGCTTAAAACCTTGATGGAAAAGACCGACAGCACGCACGGGCTCACAACGCAGCAGATTATCGAGGAGCTCGCCTATCACGACCTTGAGGCAGAGCGAAAGGCCATCTATCGCGACCTGCAAACGCTTCGCGACTTTGGGCTCAACATCAACCAGCGCGGTGGCAAGGAATGGGCGCTGGTCTCACGCCCGCTCGACCTGCAAGAGCTCATCATGCTTGTTGACGCCGTTCAGAGTTCGCCGTTTTTGACCGATGAGTTGACCGACCACCTCATCGGCAAGCTGCAGAGCCTCGCCAGCCTGGGCGAACGCGAGCTTATGCACAAGCGTGTCGACGTGCCTTCGCGCGTGAAGATGCAAAACTCTGATGCCCTGCTCAACATCGACTTGATTCAGCAGGCTATGCGCGAAAAACGCAAGATCCGCTTCCATTACTTCCACTACGACGCCGCCAAGCAAAAGGCCCTTAATCATGACGGAAAGACCTACGAGCTCACACCTGTGCGCCTTATCTACTCCGACGAGCTCTATTACATGATTGGCTTTAGAGATAAATGGGCCAATGCCGGCTCGGGTCATCAGCCGTTCACGCCTTATCGCGTCGATCGCATGCTCGATGTGGCGGTATCCGAAGAGTCCGCGACCAAAGATCCGCGTATCGCAGGCTATGTGCTCGAAGATCACGTTTCGCCGTCGTTTGGCGTTTACGCGGCCGACAAGACCACCGTCGTGCTAGAGCTCGACGACCGCGCGATGAACCCGCTCATCGACAAGTTCGGGCTCGACGCCGTTGTTTTTGAGAACCAGGATGGGCGCCTGCTGGCTACCGTCAAAGCCCCGCTGTCTCCGCAGTTCTTTGGCTGGCTGCTGCAACTCAGCACCTTCATTAAGATCGTTCAACCTCAAAGTGCCATCGATATGTATCTCAACTATCTCGATAGCACGCGTGCGCTCTACCAGGAAGACAGGTAATACTGCCATGAACATGACCCCCAACTTTAACGTATCGTTCGAGCGCCTGAATCCCGAACAGCGCGAGGCCGTCGAATGCCTAGATGGTCCGTTGCTCGTCATTGCCGGCCCCGGCACCGGCAAGACGCAGCTGCTGAGCCTGCGCGCGGCGAACATCTTGGCCAAACGCGACGCCGCCCCTAGCAACATCCTCTGCCTCACCTATACCGAGGCGGGCGCGGAGGCCATGCGCAAGCGCCTGATTGAGCTCATCGGCCGCGACGCCTACGGCATCGAAGTCAGCACGTTTCACGGATTTGCAAGCAGCATCAGGTCGCGCTATCCCGAGTACTTCATGCGCCCTTCGACCGACACGCTTGTTACCAGCCTGCACCAGCAAGAGATTTTTGATCGGCTGCTCAAATCGCTGCCCTTTGGTTCTCCGTTAGGCGGAGGGTCACCTGATATGCCTGCACAAAACATCGGTAAGATGATCGGCTTTGTCTCCAAAATCAAACGCAGTGGCCTGGACTACGACACGCTGAGCGCCATCGCGCAGCAGAATATCGACGCCGCTGCCTGGCTCACCGAACATTCCGAGCTGCTTACGCTCGTCTGTGGAAGGGCAAGCGCCGTGTTAGCCGAACGCTTTGAGGAAGAGGTCGAGCGTGCCTGCGCCATGGCACCCACATCGCTCACCCGCCCGATTGACTGTCCCGCCGGCACATACGTGCCGTACATCCTTGAGTTGCGCGACACCGTTCGCCGCACCGAGCTCATCGATGAGAAGGGCAAATCCTCGGGATACACCAAGGTGCGCGATGCCTTCTTTGGAGGCAGCAACTCTCAGGGGCGCACGTTTAAGATTGCAGAGCAAAGCGAGCGACTTAAGGCTGCTTGCGACGTTGCACGTCGCTACCAAAATGAGCTCGACCAACATCATCTCTACGATTACGACGACATGATTGGCGATTTTGTCGACGCCGTCGAGCACAACGACGCGCTACGCCAAGTACTCCAAGACACCTATACCTATATCCAAGTTGATGAGTTCCAGGATACCAATGGTGCCCAGATGCGCATCATCGAGCTGCTCTGCGACGGCGTTGATGCGCCCAATATCATGGCCGTCGGCGATGACGATCAGGCCATCATGCGTTTTCAGGGCGCCACGATCGAATGTGCCAACCAATTTGCGGCCGAGTTTTCGCCCCGGAACATCGTGCTCAAGACCAATTACCGCTCCACGCCCGCCATCGTTGAGCTTGGTCAAGCTATCGCCCAGCAAATCGAATACCGACTCGATGCCAGCTCGAATAAGTCAATCGAAGCCTTTAAGCCTCAAGGCGATCAAGTCAGCTTTAGCGAGAGCGTCTACACCGGCAAAGCCGAGGAATACGCCGCCGTTACCGCGAGCATTAGGCAGAGGATTGATGCTGGCTACCTCGATGACTGCGAAGATCCCAATGAAGGAATTGCAGTCATCTCTGCCAAACACGCCGCATTGCGCTCGCTGATTCCCTTCCTCGTTAAGGAGAACGTGCCGTTTTCGTATCGCGAGCGGCAGAATCTCTTTGCCTCCGAGCGTATGCAGACGACGTTGGCACTGTTGCGTTGCGTTACTGCGCTTGCCCGCGGGCAAAAAGGACTGGCAAGCAGCTATCTCCCCCAGATCATTTGCGCCACCGAGCTGGGCGGAGATCATCCGTCATCCGTGGCGTTTGCGCTCAACGCCAAGCGTGAGCATCGCGGCGACTGGATGGCCGCCATGCACGAGAGCGATAACGTCCGCGTCAAAGAACTGTACGACGGCCTTATGCAGTGGGCGGCCGAAGCCAGCGCCTCCCCTGTCAGGCCACTGCTCTTTAGAATTGTCGAACGCAGCCTTGGCTATTATCAGGATTGCAAGGAACAAGATCCGCTGGGCGCAGCCGAATTCAATGCCGGCATCCGCGCCCTGCTCACCTTTGCCGAAGGTGAAATGGGAGACGCACGCCGTATGGGACGTGCGCTTCGCCTGCCCGATATTGTCGACAAGCTCGATGCCGCTCAAAAGTTTGGCGTGAGTATCGACGCATCGATCGACCTCGGCACGCCGGGAGCTGTTCGCCTCACCAGCGCCCATAGCTCTAAGGGCCTGGAATTCGACTGCGTCTACCTGCTCGATGCCGACGACTCCACTTGGCACAAAGGCGCCGGCGGCATGAGCTTGTACCCGTCCAACCTGCTTATTCGCGATGAAAAGGATGATGACGACGCGCGCCGCCTGTTGTTTGTCGCCATCACGCGCGCTAAACGACACCTCGAGCTGTACCGTGCCGGCGGGTCGGCACTGCAGGAGCTCACGGGGCTTATCGACTCTTGCGAGGTTTCTGCTGAAGCAGACCAGCTCAGCGTTGCAATCGAAACCGAGTGGCGCGACAACTACGTGCTCGATACGCCCGAGCTCCGCGCGCTTCTGGAACCTCATACCGACGTGAAGTTTCTTTCTGCCACAGCGCTCAACAACTTTGTGACGTACGAGCCTGGATGCGCAAATAGTCTGCACTTCCCTGAGAAGCAGATTGTGCGCCTACCCACGGCGCCCACGATCCAAACCGAATTCGGCACCATCGTTCACGCGATGTTCGAGGAGATCGTTAATAGAATGGCAACCGATGGCGAGGCGGCGATTGAGACAATTGAGGCCGAGTATCGCCAGCAGATTTCGTGGCTCGATTTTGCCCCCGAGGACGTCCATCGCTATTCGGAGCGCTTCGAACGCATTTGTCGTGCATTCGTCCCCTGGCTTGTCGAGCATGTGCATGGCTATCGCTGCATCACAGAGGCGAATATGCAGTGCCTGACCACCGAAGGAACTCCGCTCTTTGGTTTTCTCGACCTGCTCCTCGTTGACGATGCAGCTAAAACGGTGCAGATCGTTGACTACAAGACTGGCTTTGGCAAAGAAGTCCCTGCAGGCTACCATCGTCAGCTCAAGTTCTACAAACTGCTGGTCGAAGCGTCGCCCGAGTTTTATGGCTACACCGTCACTTCCATGGGCGACTACTATGTCGAGCCCGACAAGGCAACGAATGAGTTGCGTCCGCCGTTCTCGACGACCGCCAGCACCGATGACATTGCCGAGCTCGAACACCTCATCGATGCCGTATGGTCTCGCATTGAACACGGTGCTTGGGATACCAGCGCTTTTGAGCAGAGCGGCGCTTATGAACTGGCCGTTGAGGAGCAGAAGGGCTGCCGCAAAAAAGCCGACAAGGCCGAGCTCATGCAACGCGCTTACGAGCATTGGCTAGTCGAGAACCCCGGAATGTGACAAAGGGACAGTCCCTTTGTCACATTCCGCCTGGCTTTTGGAGCGGCATTACCGATTGTCCAAAATGTCATTCGTGGGTAGAATAGTGTTGACGGCAGCCCAAGTTGTAGTTGGCTGGGCAACGCCGTTGTTTGCATTAGGGGGTCAACGCCTTAGTGGCGGCGACCCCTTCTGTTGCGCTTCGAGCGCTGCTTGAGTGCCTCGGAAAGGCCGACAAGCGCCGTGAAGAACGAGACCAAAGCGGTCAAAAGTCTCACGAAATCAATCAAATCGGTCATGGGCATCACCTCCCATCAGATGGAGGGCGTTGCCCGGCACATGGAACTGCCGTCAACGATACCGATTCTACCAGAGCCTAGTTATATATACGAATATATGTTCGTATTCCGAGAACACAGGCCCCGTGACAAAGGGGGACTGTCCCTTTGCCACATTATTCGATGATGGTGCGGGAGTTCTGCTTATGCATAGTGGCGAGCATGTGTTTGGGAACGGCGTGGACCATGCAGCTGCCGATGGTCGCGCTCGCGGCGGCCTTGGCTGCATCGCTAGCGTTTTTGGTCGCGTAGCTGTGGCGGAAACGCTTGAGCATGGCAATGTCGTTGCCGCCGTCGCCGTAAACCGCGACCTCGTCCTCGGCAATACCGTAGTAACCCGCCAGCCAGGCCACACTCTCGCCCTTGTTGCACGCCACGTCCGTGATCTCGAACATCACCGGATCGAACGGCGCGTTGACCACGCGGTCCGAGCGCTCGGCCAAATACGCCTTAAGGTCGCGCTCCAGCTCGGGTGAGGTCACGCGACAATTGATCTTGCATACATCGTGACGCAATATATCGCCGATCGACTGATCGAAATACTGCTCCTCGTGATACCCGCCACGTGCACGCATGCCGCGCATCACAATACGCTTGATGGGGCTGTCCTTTTTAAAGCCCGCCTGATGCATCTCGAACGAACCGCTCGAGAACATGCCATCGGGTGTGGAGCAGTCGAAGCAAATGTCCGGGAATGCCTTGAGCAGCTCCTCGGTAACCTGCGGATCGATGGTCCAGGTTTTGAGCACCTCGCCATGACTGTCGCGCACGATGGAGCCGTTAGAGCAGCAGGCATCGAGCGCCAGCCCCGTAAAGCCATGCTCGCCGATTAGCAACGTCGAGCGCCCGGTCGCGGGAACCACATGCAGGCCAGCCTCGGTCAGCTCGCGAATGGCACGGCGGATGGTCCCATCCGCCTCGTGCAGGGCGTTCAGCAGCGTTCCGTCTAAGTCACTCGCAAACATCTTGATCATGGGCATGCCTCTCCTTCGTCTGCACGATATTGTAGACGAGAACGGGCGCGCCCCAAGAGAGGCGCGCCCGTCAGGCGAAAGATTGTCCTACACCGCGGCGGGGCCGTGTTCGCCGGTGCGGATGCGGATAACTTCCTCGACCGGCTCAACCCAAATCTTGCCGTCTCCAACGGCACCGGTGCGAGCGGCGTTGCAGATAATCTCGACAATTCCGTCGACATGTTCATCGGCGCAGATGAGGGTGAACTGCACCTTAGGGATCGTGTTGACAAGCAACTCGTTGCCGCGCACATATTCCTTCCAGCCATGCTGCGCACCGCAGCCCTGCACCTGGTTGATGGTCATGCCACGAACATCGGCAGCAAACAGCGCATCTTTAAGAACCTCAAGCTTCTCGGCACGAACGATCGCCGTAATTTTCTTCATAGTGAATTCCTCTCAATAAAAGAAATGAATTGCCATTCAACGACGCGGTTTTTCCAGGTGCCCGAGATTGCCCCGAAAGAGGAGCGCCGCGTACTTCGGTACGCAAGCGACGGTTTGAGGGGCAAGGTCGGGTGCCTGGGAAAGCCGCGCGACGATTGAACGGCAAGGTGCGGTGCTTGGGGAAGCTGCTAATCGAGCCCGGAGAACGAGGGATACGCGCTCTCGCCGTGCTGACTCGCATCCAGGCCCAGCGCCTCGTCTGCCTCGTCCACGCGCAGGCTGCCGCGGAACAGCGCCTTGACCACCGCGGCGATCAGCAAATCGAGCACCAGTACAAGAGCGACCGTCACCACAATGCCCAAGATCTGCGAGATGAGCAGCGACACGTCGCCCGTGTAGAACAGGCCGCCCTTACCGGTCCACGAGAGCTCAGGCACGCAGAACAGGCCCGTGAGCACGCCGCCCAAGATGCCGCCGATGCCGTGGCAGCCAAACGCGTCGAGCGCATCGTCGTAGCCAAACTTGGTCTTAAGATGGCTGATAGCCAGGTAGCAGACAGGTGATACGATCAGGCCCATGACCAGCGCTGCCCACGGCTCGACAAAGCCCGCACCCGGCGTGACCACCACAAGGCCCGCAACCAGACCGGTGCTGGCACCCACCAGCGTGGGGCGACCGGTATGCACGCGCTCGACGACAAGCCACGAGACCATGCCCGCCGCGCTGGCCGTCACGGTGTTGAGGATGGCGAGCGCGGCCACGGCGTCGGCCTTAAACTCGCTGCCGCCGTTAAAGCCAAACCAGCCAAACCAAAGCAGGCCGGCGCCCAGCGCCACAAACGGCACGTTATGCGGGCGGTAGCTCACCATGCCAAAGCCGCGACGACGGCCGAGCATTAAGCAGAGAATCAGGCCCGTGAGACCGGACGAGATGTGCACCACGTCGCCGCCCGCAAAGTCGAGCGCGCCGATGATGTCGCCGATAAAGGAACCCTCGCCGCCCCAGACCATGTGGGCGAGCGGCGCATAGACCACGAGCAGCCAAATGCCCAGGAAGGCCGTCATGGCACCAAACTTAACGCGGCCGGCCAGGCTGCCCGTGACGATAGCAGCCGTGATCATGGCAAACGCCATCTGGAAGGCGATGTTGATGATCTGAGGGTAGACGGCACCGTCCGCAGCATTGCCCTCGGCCGCCTGCAGCACCTGGTTGAGCACCGGCAAGCACAGCAGCTGGTCAAGGCCTCCAATAAACGGGCTCGAGCCGTCGCCGCCGTAGGCCAGCGACCAGCCGGCAACAATCCACAGCACACCAACCAGACCAATGGCGCCAAAGCACATAAGCATGGTGTTGATGACATTTTTGCGCCTGGACAGGCCGCCATAGAAAAACGCCAGACCCGGTGTCATTAAAAACACGAGCATGGTGCAGATGAGCATAAACGTTGTCGATCCCGTATCGTACATTCGCTCCCCCTTGGTCACATGAACGTTGTCGGCGCCCATAATGCGGCCGAGGGGCAACTGGTGTAGACCAGATACGGCGTTGTTAAACGCTGCGTTGTCGAATGGAAACGGTGCCGCAATCTTGGAAACGGCACGGCAACGGGCGCGAAACGAACGGGAAATACGCGAGCAAGGGAGCCGTGAGCGTGCCCGTCCCGGCTAGCGCCGAAACAGCTCGTGGGCGCGGTCGCGGAGATTAGTTGCTCGAATGACGCCCTCGTAGCGATTGATGCGCAAGCGCGGGAAAGCATTGAAGAAGCGCAGGTCGCGACGGCCGAGCGACACACTCGGCACCGGACGGCTCATGCGCTTGCCGGCAAGGCGACGACTGAGCGATGGACGCGGCATACTCGGCGCGGCATCGGCGACGCGGCGGGCGGCAAGCGCCAGGCCGCGAGCACCATCCGAGATAAACGTCGGCATCGAAGCCTTCTCACGAAGGGCATCAAGCGCCGCGTCGCCCAGCTCGGCCAGCCACGCGTTAACGGCGCGGCTACGGATATGCGTCTGCGCTACCGAGTCGATCGTCGAATCGGGAATACGTTCGAGCATGGAGTCGGACGCATCGGCAAGCGACTCATTGATGCGGTCGGCAAGGTCGGCGCGCACACGCTCCAGCTGATCGGACAGGCGACGCCAACTGGCCAAAGAGAACACCGCGTCGACCATCATCGCAACCGCGACGATAAAGGCGGACAACCGCACAATCAGCACCGGCAGATGGCCAAGCAGTCCCAGCAATGCCGGCTCCACTAAACGACAAATGCACAACGCGCCCAGGCCAAACGCGCAGGCCCAGTACAGGCAGATACGTCCGTGCAAGTTAAACGGCAGGTGCGAGTAGTCCCAAAAGCGTGCGCCTGTTGTCTTTTCCAATAGAAGGCCCACACTGTACTCGATTACGCTGCACACAAGCGCCGCGGCGACAAATTGGCTCGAGGCATCCGGAATCCCGCGCAGCAAAAGCCAGCAGGCTATGCCGCCCACACCATAGATAGGGCAACACGGCCCCAGCAAGAATCCGCTGTTGGCGAAGCGTCCTTGGTTGAGCATGGCGCAGACTGTCGACTCCCATGCCCAACCGAAAAACCCGTAAAAGGCAAACGAGAGCACCAGCGCCGAGAGCGGGCAGGCGGCAAGCGTCGCGCCGTCAAATGCCATGTCGATCGCGGTCCCCACCGTCTACCCTCTCCTCTTTTCGCTCGAATCTTCACTCACGCCATCGTCTGCCTCGTCCTTGCGCGGCAGACGGCCGACAATCGTCTCGCGCAGAGCACACCATTTATCCGCCAGGCACACAATCCATGCCTCACGACACGTCGGCGGCACCGGCACCAGCGGAAACATATGCCGCACGATAATATTCCGCTCGCGCGACGTCAGCTCAAAATCTTCTTCCGCACGCGCCAGGGCAAAAAACGGATGCCGAAATCCGTGCAGGCGATGGCTTGGGTCGGGATCGTGCCAGTCATAAAGAAAGTAATCGTGCAGCAGGGCTCCGCGCAGCAACGAGGCGCGGTCGACCGAGATACCGACACGGCCCAAGCGCTCGGCAAAGGACAGGCTCGCCCGCGCTACCGAAGTCACATGTGCATAGACCGTCACATCGCCATGCTGGATAAACTCGCGCGTCAGGTCCAAGCGGCCCGCCTGGGCGAGCTGACGGGCAGCATGGTCTACTTCGCACGCGATTTTCTCGGCACGAACGACATCGGACATGCTGCCTCCTTCCAGCGACACACGGCGACAAGCCACAGCCTGCACGCATTGAATTAATCATCATCGAATCTACCAGTATGGCATCGGACAAAACGTTTTGTCCCACCAGTTGGCGAATTACCGCGCCGCCGTCACATATCAAACGCCAAAATGTGCGAGACTGTTTTGTGCAATTGTGCCGGCCGAGGGAGCGCCGGCGCTCGATTCGCATGGAGTAACCCACAACGATGCTGCTTACGCAAACGACAACGCCCGAGGACGTCAAGGCTCTCGACCGCGCCGAGCTTCCGCTGCTCTGCGGCGAGATCCGCCAGGCAATCCTCGAAAGCTCCGCCGCCGTCGGTGGGCACGTTGCCCCCAACCTGGGCGTCGTTGAGCTTACGGTTGCGCTTCATCGCGTGTTTAACTCCCCCATCGACAAGATTGTCTTTGACGTTTCGCACCAGACCTACGCCCACAAGGCGCTGACGGGGCGCGCGTACACCTATATCGATCCGGAGCGTTATGGTGAGGCTTCTGGCTTTGCCAATCCCGACGAGTCCGAGCACGACCTGTTTGCCATGGGCCATACCTCCACGTCGGTGAGCCTGGGCTGCGGCCTTGCGCACGCTCGTGACCTGGCGGGCGACACGTATAACGTCATTACCGTTATTGGCGACGGCTCGCTTTCGGGCGGCCTGGCGTTTGAGGGCTTTAACAACGCCACCGAGCTCGACAGCAACTTGATCATCATCGTCAACGATAACGACCAGTCCATCGCCGAAAACCATGGCGGCCTGTATCGCAATCTGGCCGATCTGCGCGCCAGCAACGGCGCCTGTGAGCGCAACGTTTTCCGCGCGATGGGGCTCGACTACCGCTATCTGGACACCGGTAACGATGTGTTAGCCCTCGTCGACGCGCTGCAGGAACTACGCAATATCGATCATCCCATCGTGCTGCACGTCTCCACCGCCAAGGGCAAGGGCTTTGAGCCGGCCCAGAGCGACCCCGAGCGCTGGCACCATGTGGGTCCGTTTGACATGGCAACCGGGCGCAAGCTCTGCCCGGGCCATCCGAGCGAGCCTGCGCCGCGCACCTATGCCGACATTACGGGCGAGGCACTCAGCGCCGCCATCGAGCGCGATCCGCGGGTCGTGGGCATCACGGCCGCCACGCCCTACATCATGGGCTTTACACCCGAGCTTCGCGCCGCGGCCGGCAAACAGTTCGTCGATGTGGGCATTGCCGAGGAGCACGCCGTGACCTTTGCCACCGCGCTTGCGCGCTCGGGCGCCAAGCCAGTCTTTGGTGTGTACGGCACGTTTTTGCAGCGCGCCTACGACGAGCTGTGGCACGACCTGTGCCTCAACGACACCCCCGCAACCATCCTGGTGTTTGGCGCGTCGATCTTTGGCACCACTTCCGAGACGCACCTCTCGTTCTTTGATATATCCATGCTGGGCGGACTTCCCAACATGCGCTATCTGGCACCGGCCTGCATGGAGGAATACCTGTCCATGCTGAGCTGGTCGCTCGACCACCGCGAGCATCCCGTGGCGATCCGCGTTCCGGGCATTGGCCTGGTTAGCCGCCCCGATTTGGCGCCCGCCGAAGACACCGACTACAGCGCCGTTCGCTACGACGTGGTGCGTCAGGGCCGCGACGTTGCCGTGCTCGCGCTTGGCGATTTCTTTGAGCTGGGCGAGCGCGTGACAAACCGCTTGGCTGCCGAATACGGCATAGAGGCCACGCTCGTCAACCCGCGCTTTGCAACCGAGCTTGACCGCGAGTCTCTCGATGGCCTTGCCGCCGAGCATCGCGTTGTCGTCACCCTCGAGGACGGCATCTTGGACGGTGGCTGGGGCGAGCGCGTCGCGTGCTACTTGTCCTGCACGCCCGTGCGCACGCGCACCTTTGGCATCGCCAAGGGCTTTCCCGACCGCTACGACCCCAACGAGTTGCTTGCTCAGAACGGCATGACGGTTGAGAATATGGCCGCCGAAGCGGTACGCCTGCTGAACGAGTAGAAAAACCTCCGCAAGGGAAGCACCCCTGCGGAGGTTTTTATTTTCCCAACTCAATTGTCTCGATCTGTAACACCTAGAGGACAAATCCTCGCCCAATTGTTACAGATCTAGACAAACCGTCTTTGCCCCTGTTGTTTGTCTCAATCTGTAACAGATAGAGACCTTTTGTCCGTCCAGATGTTACAGATCGAGACACTCAAGTCCCCCTAAAGAGAAAATCTCAATCTGTAACAGTTACTCGGCAAAAATGGCTGCAGATGTTACAGATTGAGACAAAACAGCGAGGCAGGCCGCCACATCTGCAAGAATCACCACAAAGGTACCCGTCCCCTTTGTGGTAGTTTTAAGTCATGGTCGGCGCGAAAAACGAATAGCCGTTCATACGCGATCTCCTTACTTATATATGTCGCGTTGCCGCCATTATAGCGACCGCCGCGAGCGACCATGCCGTCTGCAAAACGCTATCTCAGCTGCAATAACTGACGTTTGCCCAGATAAAACCTGCCAAAATAAACCTGTCCCTTTTTGGTAGGTAGAATTACCCATAAGGTAAGTATGTTTCTGAGTTATTTCGTGTTGACCCATTTGAGCGCGATAGGGTATAACTCTATTCAACCGCTAGGGATTTTATTGAGAAAGGTGTTCTACCATGAGCAAGAACCTCTCCCAGCAGGTCGTTCTCGACCGTCGCGGCTTCATCGCCGCCACCTTTGCAACCGTCGCCGGCCTTGGTCTTGCCGGCTGCTCCGACACCAGCGCCGAGGCCGACAAGGGTTCTGCCGCCGGCTCCTCCAAGAGCCCCGAGGACACCGAGGCTTCCACCACGCTCGATGCCAAGGCATTCGACAAGCTCGTCGACAACGGCCCCAAGGCCGATGATGACGCCATCGCCGCCAGCACCTGGGCCACGGCCGTCAAGGACGCCGGCGTCTTTAAGATTGGTGGCGTTCAGACCTCCACGCTCTTCTCCCTCCTCAACGAGAAGGACGGCAAGACCCGTGGCTTCGACGCCGGCATCGCGCAGCTCCTGTCCAACTACATTCTGGGCGAGAACAAGGTCGAGATCACCCAGGTGACCTCGGACACGCGTGAGTCCGTCCTGCAGAACGGCCAGGTCGATGCCGTCTTTGCCACCTACACCATTACCGATGAGCGCAAGAAGCTTGTCTCCTTTGCCGGCCCCTACTACTACACCCAGCAGGCCATCCTGGTGCTCGCCGACAACGACGACATCAAGAGCGTCGACGACCTGGCCGACAAGAACGTCGCCGTCCAGTCCGGCTCCAACGGCCCCGCCATCCTGGAGGAGTTCGCCCCCAAGGCCAGCCAGCAGGAGTTCAAGACCGACGAGGAGGCCCGTCAGGCACTTCAGCAGGGCCGCGTTGACGCCTACGTCATCGACAACAATATGCAGCAGAGCGCCCTGGTCCGCGAGCCCGGTAAGTACAAGATCGCCGGCAAGCCCTTCGGCAGCAAAGAGCCCTACGGCATCGGCCTGCCGCTCGATTCCGACGGCGTCGCCTTTGTCAACGACTTCCTTAAGAAGATCGAGGACGATGGCACCTGGACCGAGCTGTGGCAGATCTGCATCGGCGATCGCACGGGCGACACCAACGTTCCCGAGCTGCCCGAGATCGGCGCCTAGACAGCGAGCCCAGTAACGGCCGCTACGAAACCATACGGAAACGCACGATGCGCTTTATTGCGCTAAACTGTTTCCACACTGAGTTGTCGGGGCTTCCGTACACACGGGAGCCCCTTTCCTTATCGGCGGGAGGTCCGCATGAGTCTCTCCGAGCTCTGGTCGCTCTATGGCCAGAACTATATCGACGCGCTGCTAGCAACCTGGGGCATGACGCTTGAGTCGTTTGCCATCGCCATGGTGCTGGCCGTCGCTGTCACCGTGATGCGCGTGTCGCCGCTCAAGCCGCTGCGCATTTTTGGCGACCTGTATGTTCAGGTCTTCCGTAACATCCCCGGCATCGCGCTGCTTATCATCGTCGTCTATGCGCTGCCGCCGCTCAAGGTCGTCCTGCCCTACCGCACCTGCGTTATCGTCGCCACGGTCCTTTTGGGCTCGGCCTTTGGCTCCGAGAACTTTATGAGCGGCATCAACACCGTCGGCGTCGGCCAGGTGGAAGCCGCGCGCTCGCTCGGCATGAGCTTCAGCCGAATCCTCGCCAAGATCGTGATTCCGCAAGCACTGCGCTCGAGCGTGCTGCCCATGACCAACCTCTTTATCGCCGTCATGCTCACCACCGCACTCGGCAGCCAGGTACCGCTTCAACCGCAGGAGCTCACCGGCGTGGTGAGCTACATCAACACGCGCTCGCTCGGCGGCGTCGCCGCGTTCTTTATCTCGGCGCTCGGCTACCTGGGCACGGCCTTTGTGGTGAGCCACATTGGCAACTACATCGATAAGAAGGTGAGGATCCTCCGATGAGCAAGCACTCCTCTTCTGCGCTCACCATGCGCGATGCGCTCTACGAGGCTCCCGGCCCCAAGATGCGCACCAAGATTCGCATCGGCACCGCTATCTCGCTTGTTGCCGTCGCCGCGCTCGCCGTCCTCGTGTTGCAGCGCTTTTATGTGACCGGTCAGCTTTCGGTTCACTATTGGTATTTCTTTACGCACCTCACCACTTGGAAGTTCCTGCTTGCCGGCTTTGAGGGCACCGTTAAAGTCGCACTCACCGCTGGCGCCATCGCGCTGGTGTTGGGCCTAGCCCTTATGCTCGGCCGCACCAGCGACATTAAGCCGCTGCAGCTGGTCTGCCGCGTGCTCACCGATTTCTTCCGCGGCGTACCGAGCCTGCTGTTCATCTACTTCTTCTTTTTGGTGCTGCCTCAGTACAAAATTGCGCTGCCGTCGTTTTGGATGCTCACGCTCCCCGTCGCGCTCGCTGCAGCCGGCGTGCTGGCCGAGATCTTTCGCGCGGGCGTCAACGCCGTGCCGCGTGGGCAGGTCGAGGCAGCCCAAGCGCTCGGTCTCTCCAAAGCTAAAATCACCTTTAAAATCGTGCTGCCGCAGGCGATTCGGTTTATCATTCCCTCGTTGATTTCGCAGCTTGTGGTCGTAGTCAAAGACACCACCGTCGCTTACGTGGTGAGCTACCCCGACCTCATGCAAAATGCCCGCGTGCTCATTACCAACTACGACGCCCTCGTGTCGGTCTACCTGGTAATCGCGGTCATCTACATCCTCATCAACGTCGCGATCAACAAGGCCGCTGTCTACGTTTCGCACAAGACCGGCGCGACCATCATCCGCTAACGCTTTACCATTTCCAGTCATAAGGAGCCGAGCACCATGGCACAGAGCACCTCTTCCACCGGCAATCAGCCGCTGATCGAGCTCAAGCACGTCGATAAGCACTATGGCGATCTGCACGTCCTCAACGACATCAATCTCTCGGTCGACCGCGGCGAGGTCGTCGTCGTGATCGGCCCCTCGGGCTCGGGCAAGTCGACCATGTGCCGAACCATCAACCGCTTGGAAACCATCGACTCGGGCGAGATCCTCATCGAAGGCGAGCCCCTGCCGCAGGAAGGCAAGGACCTTGCCCGTATGCGTGCCGAGCTGGGCATGGTGTTTCAGCAGTTCAACCTGTTCGCACATATGACCGTGCTGCAGAACGTCATGCTGGGACCGGTCGACGTGCTGGGCGTCTCCAAGGACGAGGCCCGCGAGCGCGCCATGGACCTGCTGGGCCGCGTGGGCGTGGCCGAGCAGGCCGATAAGGTGCCCGCACAGCTCTCGGGCGGCCAGCAGCAGCGCGTAGCCATCGCCCGCTCGCTTGCCATGCAACCCAAGGCCATGCTTTTTGATGAGCCCACGAGCGCCCTTGACCCCGAGATGATCAACGAGGTGCTCGAGGTCATGGTCCGTCTGGCCCAGCAGGGCATGACGATGATCGTCATTACGCACGAGATGAACTTTGCCCGCCGCGTGGCCGACCGCGTCGTGTTTATGGCCGACGGCCAAATCGTGGAAACCGGCACGCCCGACGAGTTCTTCGACCACCCCCAGACCAAGCGCGCCCAGGACTTCCTCAACTCCATCAAGGGCCACTAACCAGCAACCCCGTGGGACAAATCCATTGAAAGTGTTGTCCCACGTCTCTCATGCGCCCTGTCACCTTCAGATTCGAAAGCAGCACCCATGATCGGAACACGTACTTCCTCGTCCTATACCCCGCACGTCGACGTTGCCCCCTCCGACCGTCCGCTCATCCTGGTGGCGCCGCGTTGGGAAGAGGCAAAGCCGTTTTTGAGCGAGACGCTCTCCCCCAACGAGGAAATCGCCAGCGTCTTTGTCGATGCCATCCTTGCCGCCGGCGGCCTGCCGCTGCAGATGTCCATCACCGAGGACATTGAGGTCATCCGTCATTACGTCGATATCGCTGACGGCATCGCCATTCCCGGCGGCCCCGATGTCAATCCCAAACGTTGGGGCGATGATCGACCCTACGACCCCACCCTCTGCTGCGAGATCCGCGATAGCTTTGAGTTTAAGCTGGTCGACGAGGTGCTCCGCGCCAAAAAACCGCTCTTTACCACCTGCCGCGGCACGCAGCTGCTCAACGTCGCCACTGGCGGCACCCTGTGCATGGACGTACCGAGCCTGGGCGCGCGCGAGGGCCGCACGCAGTGGCGCCATACCCACGTGCTCAACGACCCCGTGCATCCCGTCGAGGTCGTGCCGGGCTCGCTTCTGGAGCGCGCGGTTGGCGGGCACAGGCTGATCCAGACCAACTCCGCACACCACTGCTGCGTCGAGCGTCTGGGTAAGAGCACGCGCTTGGTCGCCAAGGCAACCGACGGCGTTCCCGAGTGCATCGAAGTCGAAGGCCAGCCTTTCTGCCTGGGCGTGCAATGGCATCCCGAGTACACCTGGCAGACGCTCGAGACCGACTTTAACCTGTGGAAGTCGTTTGTCGAGGCGGCGGCCAAGGTAAAGCAGGCCCGCTAGTTCGCGAACCGCACATCAGATAAGGACGCCCCGCCGGCCACATGGTCCGACGGGGCGTCCCTTTGCCTAGCTTAAACCGAAGGGAACGCGACAACGTCCGCAGGGCGCTCCAGCGTCTCGGCAATGCGATCGCGCACTTCGAGCAGACACTCGATAAGCAGCGGATTGAAAGCGCCGCACTCACCGTCCAGAATCATCCGAATCGCCTCTTCTTGCGAAATGGCGTCCTTGTACACACGCACGCTCGTCAACGCATCGTACACATCGGCCACCGAGACCACCTGAGCGGCAATGGGGATATCGTCGCCCTTAAGACCGTCAGGATAGCCCGTACCATCCCAACGTTCATGATGCCAGCGGGCGATTTGGTACGCATAGTCCAAAAGGGCACTTCCTTCATGGTTTCCGCCCAGATTGCGCAGCATGTCGGCGCCAATGGTAGTATGCGTCTTCATTATTTCAAACTCTTCGGGCGTCAGACGTCCGGGCTTGTTGAGAATCGCATCGTCGATCGACATCTTGCCGATATCGTGCAGCGCCGACGCCAACGCAATCGAAGAACGCTCCTCGTTGCCAAGAGAGTACTTGTCGCTCCGTCGCGCCAAGTCGCCAAGCAGCAGCTCAGTCAACTTCTCGATATGCGTGACATGCCTGCCGCTTTCGCCATTACGGACTTCCATGACGCTCGCCATGATGTCGACGAGTATACGGCTGTTATTGACGCGCGCATTGTACTGCTGCGACAGCAGACTCGTCAGACGACGCTGTTTGGTATACAGTCGAATAATATTGTTGACGCGACGACGCACAATGCGGTCATCGAACGGGCGACTGATATAGTCCGAGGCGCCCAAATCGTAAGCACGTAACACCACGTCGTCGGCATCTTCGCTCGAGATCATAATAACAGGTAGGCTATCGAGGGCTGCCTGACGCGAAAGCTCGGCCAGCACCTCACAGCCGCTCATGTCCGACATGACAATATCGAGCAGCACGAGGGACAGGTCGCCACCATAACGGTCAACCGCATCGAGCGTGGCGCGACCGCTATCGGCTTCTAGAATGCGATAGTCGTCCTTGAGCATCTCACCGAGGATGGACCGGCTCACTTTGGAATCGTCGGCAATCAGCACCAGGGGCTTTTGGCTTTGGAAGGCCTCGATGGAATCGGCATCGGTCACGACCGTACCGGCTTTTGTCTTAGCGTGGCTCAGTAACTGGACAGCGCGGCCAACGCCCTCATCGACCGTCTCGCCATGAATGCGAACGCCACCAACACATGCCGTCAAGCTCACGTACTCATGGCCCGGAATAATCGTGGCATGAACGGCATCGGATACCTGATGCAGGCGACGGGTGAAGTCATCGGAGGGAATATTGGGCATGACGACCACAAACTTGTCGCAGCCATAGCGCACAAGCTCGTCAGTCGAACGAATTCCGCTGCGTATGGCTGTCGCCACAGCACCGAGCGCAAGGTCGCCGGCATGACGGCCACACGTATCATTGACGACCCTAAAATCATCAAGGTCGATCATCGCAACGCCGGCATTCATGCGGGCGCTACGGAGCTTTTCCTCGTAATATCGGCGATTGCGCACGCCCGTCAGCACGTCGGTGTAGACAAGGTCCTCTTCTGTGGCCTCTTGCTCATCAATCGGACGCACCATCAGCAAGACGTGAGGCTCACCCTCGACCTTTAGAGGGCGCAGACGGGCGCGGTACTCAACACCATCGTTGAGCAGTTGCTCCGACACCTCACCCGAATCTGCCAAGGCCTCAAGACTCGACTGACGCAGACAAGGGCAGCGATCGCCGGCGAGCAAGCAGTTAGGCTCGCTCTTAATCTGATCGGCCGACAGCAAACGCACCACGGGGTAGGTCTTCGCGACGCGGGCGACCTCAGCGGCAGCCTCCTCGTCGGTTAGATTGGCCTCGTGACTATTGAGCATATGGGGCCCTTTCGATAGTTTCGCATGGTAGCGATGGGTTCCAAATGTTACAAGGGTAACACCTTGCCGATGCAGGTAAGCACGTGAATGCTGTTACATTTTTATGAGTTGGCAGGCGACGCGATTGAAGCCGCAGACGTGAGGTTTTGAGCACATTTGTTAACACGGCCGAAACGTTTGCGGGTGAAGGCTGTTTCGGCTATTGCAAGCGCTAGAGCCCCAGGATGCCACGAACAGTCTGGGCAGCCGCTGCCGGGCGATCGCGCAGGCCGTTGTGCGCGCCGGGAACCATTACGAGTGGACAGTCCAAAAGCTCAGCCGCCATCCTCGTGCCCGCCTCGCGGGGCGTGCCAATCGAGAGTTCACCCAAGAGCACGGCGGCCACCGTTTTCGACGCGCGAACGCTATCCCAATCGGGAACGCAGGTCATAGTAATCCCGTATTCGTTTGCCATGAAACTGCGGCCGTTGCGCAGGGCATGCTTGGCTTCTGCCTCGGTTAACTTGGGGGCCTCAGGGTCCGAATCGCCGATGGCGCCAAGGAAGGCCCGTAACGCCCTGGAGACCTTTCCCGCAGCGATCATCTCGAGCAAAACCGGGGCCGCGCCCAGGCCGGCGCCCTCATCCGTCACGGCAGGTTCATGCAGAATCGCACGCGAGATTATGGCGGGGTTTGCACGGAGAAGCTCCAGGGCCACCAGCGTACCGGCACTGTGCGCGAGGACATTTGCCGGGGCGCCAGCATGTTGGATAACAGCTCGCAGGTCGGCAGCCTGAACTGCCAGATCGTAGCGTCCGTCTGCCGCATCGTCGCTCTCGCCGCAACCACGGCGGTCATAGGCAATAACGCGATAGCCACAGGCGAGCTCGTGGGCGATGCCGTCAAAAAATGTGCCGTCGACGCACGCACCGTGCACGCACACCAAGGCGGGCGCATCGGACGATACATCCGGGCCGGCATACTCGCGGCAGGCAATCGTGGTGCCCGCATTTTCGACCGTAAAATCCATGTTGTGATCCTATCGTCAACGCCATCAGGCCGCACCGAGGTGCGACTTGGATAGTCTGGCGCCATGTTGCGCATACTTAAGTGCGTTTACTGTACCCGACTCGCACCCTTTCATGATAGGGTTCCGAAAACTCACCAGGCTGCACAGTTTCGGCTTAGACAACAGTGTCCAGACCCGCGATTGGCACGGGGGCCAATGCTATGCTTAAGTACAACTGTCCCGAGGAGCATATGCCTATGTCTACGTTTTTGAATGCCAGCCCCATCTTTGGGCCCGTCCGCAGCCGACGCCTTGGACTCTCGCTCGGCGTCAACATGATGCCTGCCAGCGGCAAGATTTGCACCTTTGACTGCATGTACTGCGAAAACGGCCTCAACGCCGAGCGCCCCTGCCATGAGCCGTGCAACACAGCCGCCGTAGTACTCGACGCGCTCGAAGCAAAGCTGCGCGAGATGGCAGCCGAGGGCGAGCTCCCCGATGTGATCACCTTCGCAGGCAACGGCGAGCCCACTGCCGCACCGGAGTTTCCGCAGGCCATCGCCGGTGCCGTCGCGCTGCGCGACGAGCTTGCCCCAAACACCAAGATCGCCGTGCTTTCCAACGGCACGCGCGCCGACCGTCCCCAGGTGCATGATGCGCTCATGATGGTCGACGACAACATCCTCAAGCTCGATACGGTCGATCCGGCATTTATCCAGCTGCTCGACCAGCCCGTTGGTCCCTACGACGTCGAGCACCAGATCGAGACGTTCGCGAGCTTTGATGGCCACGTTATTATCCAGACGCTATTCCTAACCGGCGAGTACCAAGGCAAGTCTATTGACAACACGGGCGACGAATACGTCGGCCCCTGGCTCGCGGCGCTTGAGCGCATTCGCCCACAAGAAGCGACCATCTACACGGTGGCGCGCGAGACACCGATCGCCGGCCTTGCTAAAGCGGCTCCCGAGGCGCTCGACGCGATTGCCGCACGCGTGCGCGCCCTCGGCATCCCCTGCCAGGTGAGTTACTAGCACCCGTCTGCCCAAGAGCAGCTAATTTGGGACGGGGCTTTTTTGACTGCTTTTGGGAGCGATATGGGCGGCGCAAGGCCGCGCGGACAAAAGCAGTCAAAAAAGCCCCGTCCCAAATTAGCTGCTTTGCGGGTGGGCTATACTAGCCTCGGATGAAAGGAAGTTAGCCATGTATGACAAAGGACCCGTACCCGGCCGCAACGACGCTTGCTGGTGCGGCAGCGGCAAAAAATACAAGAAATGTCACAGCTCCTTTGATGAGCGCCTCGAGCGCCTGTGGGAAGAGGGCTGGAACGTCCTGCCCCGCACGCTCTATAAGACGCCTGCCGATATCGAGGGCATCAAGCGCTCGGCCGCCATCAACGTGGGCGTGCTCGATTATGTGGGTGAGCATATCGCCGCGGGCATGACCACCAACCAGATCGACCAGATGATCTACGACTACACCGTCGAGCATGGTGGAACGCCGGCCGACCTCAACTACGAGGGCTACCCCAAGAGCGTGTGTACCTCGATCAATGACGTAGTCTGCCACGGTATTCCCTGCGATACGGACGTACTGCACGAGGGCGACATCATCAACGTGGACTGCTCAACGATCTTAGACGGCTATTTTAGCGACTCGAGCCGCATGTTCTGCATCGGCAAGGTCTCGGCCGAGCGCCAGCGCTTGGTCGACGTCACCCGCGCCAGCGTAGAGGCGGGTCTGGCAGCCGTCAAGCCATGGCTGCCGCTCTCCGTGATGGCCGAGGCCGTACAAAAGACGGTCGAGGACGCCGGTTTTAGTGTGGTGCGCGAGTACGGCGGACACGGCATTGGCAAGGAGTTCCACGAGGACCCGTTTGTGGGCTTTACCACCGAGGCGCCCGACGTGGACACTATCATGGTTCCGGGCATGGTCTTTACTATCGAGCCCATGGTCAACGCCGGAGCACCCGACATTAAGATTAGCAAGGGCGATGGGTGGTGCGTGCGCACCAAGGACGGCAGCGACTCGGCCCAGTGCGAGGTACAGCTCGTGGTGACCGAGGACGGCTACGATCTGCTGAGCTGGTAGCCGTAGATGCGCCGGATGCTGACGGGCACGCTCGTCTTGCCTCCGGCGTTTTATTTGAACGTTTTGCCAGATAAAACCTGCCAAAATAAACCTGTCCCTTTTTGGCAGGTTGAGCGGAGAGGAATGCTTGTGAACATCCTGGTTTTGCTGCCCGTCAACGACCGCCATCGTGCAATTCTTGAGTCGAGCGCTCCGGGCGAGGATTTTATCTACACGAGCGCCGGCGACATCACGCGCGAACAGGTCGCCGATGCCGACGTGATCCTGGGCAACATCGACCCTGACATGCTCACGGCATGCGACCATCTCCAGCTGTTGCAATTGCAGACCGCCGGCTATGACGACTACCTCGCCGCCGGCACCGTGCCGGCTGAAGCCAAGCTGTCTTGCTCGATCGGCGCCTACGGTCAGGCCGTGAGCGAGCACATGTTTGCCATGGTCCTTTCCATGATGAAGCGCCTGCCCGGCTATCACGACTTGCAGCGCGAGCATCGCTGGGAGGATTTGGGGCCGGTCACCTCGCTCAAAAACGCCAACGTGCTGGTGCTGGGCGCAGGCGATATCGGTGGCCACTTTGCCACGCTCTGCCGCAGCATGGGTGCGCACGTCCGCGGCATCAAGCGCCATCCGCTCGTCTACCCCATTGTGTTTGAGGACATGGACGGCATGGATGCCCTGCCTGAGCGCCTGGCAGAGGCCGACATCGTCGCATCCTTTATGCCCAGCACGCCCGAGACCCGCGGCCTGGCGAACGCCGAGTTCTTCGCCGCGATGAAGCCGGGCGCGTTCTTTGCCAACGGCGGCCGCGGCGATCTTGTGGTCGCCGACGACCTGGTTGCCGCTCTGGAATCGGGACATCTCGCCGGCGCCGCGGTCGACGTCACCGATCCCGAGCCGCTGCCCGCCACAAGCCCGCTGTGGGATGCACCCAACATGCTCATCACGCCGCACGTCTCCGGCTGGTTTCACTTGGAGGCTACGCTCAACAATGTGGTCGACATTGCCGCGGAGAATCTGCGTCACCTGCTGGCTGGCGAAACTTTACGTTGTTGGATTGAGCATTAGATTGTTCCGGCGTTTTACCAAACGCCGGAACCCCTCGACGCTGCGAGCCCGCCGTTTGGCCAATCTGCCGTTCAATTTCAAAGGCGCGACCAGAAGGTCAGCGCCTTTTCATTTCACGGCACCTTGGCTCAAACGGCGGGCTCTCGCTGACTTTTGCTCTACCTGCGGCGGTTTCGCTGGCGTCGGCTTCATCTGCAAGCCTTAGCAGCTCCGTCTTACCGTTGACATTGCGGCATTTGCCCAGATAAAACCTGCCAAAATAAACCCGTCCTTTTTTGGCAGGTTTTAGAGCTCCACACTTTCGGCACCGTTGATGTTTAGGTCGCGCTCGTAGAAAGCCGTGAGGGCACGGATCGCGTACATCACGTCGCGCACGCCACCGGTCTCGTAGCTCGAGTGCATGGCCAGCTGCGGCAGGCCCACGTCCACGGCGTGCATGCTCGCCTGCATATTGGACAGATTGCCGAGCGTGGAGCCACCCGCCATATCGCTCTTGTTGGCAAAGGCTTGCGTGGGCACGTCTGCGTCATCGCAGATGGCCTGGAACACTGCGCGGCTAAAGGCATCGGTGCAGTAGTGCTGGTTGGCGGCTTCCTTGATGACGATACCGCCGTTGAGCACGACCTGGTTGTGGGCATCGCACTTTTCGGCGTGGTTGGGATGCACGGCGTGCGCGTTGTCGCAGCTCACGAGCATCGAGGCGGCAAGCGCACGGTGGTACGACTCGTCATCAAAGCCCAGCGACCCGTTAATGCGACGCAACGCATCGGCCAAGAACGTCGACATGGCGCCCTGCTTGGTCTCGGAGCCAACCTCCTCGTTGTCGAAGCAGCAAAAGACCGAGATGTCATGCGCATTCTCAGCGCCCAAAAATGCCTGCAGCGAGGTGTAGGCGCAGGCTAGGTCGTCGAGCTTGGGCGTCGAGATAAACTCGTCGGCCCAGCCCCAAATGCGCGCGTCCTGACGATTGACCAGGAACAGATCGCGGCCCAGAATCTGCTCGGGCTCGACGTCCAGTTCGTCGGCGATCAGAGCATCAAAGTCGCCCTGCTTAAGCTCGCCGGCGCTGATGAGCGGGCACAGGTCGACAGCGCGGTTGGGTGCAAAGCCCTCATTGACGCCACGGTTCATATGGATAGCAAGGCTCGGAATGATAGCGACCTCGCGCTCGGTGGCAAGCAGGCGGCTCTCAATACGGTCGCCCTCGCGCACCAGCACGCGTCCAGCCAGCGCCAACGGGCGATCGAACCAGGTGTAGTCGATCATGCCGCCGTAGGCCTCGGTGTTCAGGCGCAGCGTCTCGCCCGCGCCGTCAAGCTCGGGCACGGCCTTGACCTTAAACGTCGGAGAATCGCTGTGCGACGCCGTGAGCTGAAAATGATAGTCGCCGGCAACGCCGTCCTCGCCCCACGTCGCGGCCAGGTCCTCGCCCACCTTAAAGGCGATAACGCTCGAGGTGTTGCGCTGCGTGTAATAACGCCCGCCCGGCTCGATGTCCCACGCCGCATTCTCGGGCAGGTAGGTAAAGCCCGCCTCGTCGAGCTCGGCCATAATGGTCGCCGCCGTATGGAACATGCTGGGGCACGCCTCGATAAAGTCGATAAGGTCGTTGGCGGCCTCGATATCGTCGGCCGTCACATGCGCGCGTTCGGGCGTTTCCTGATCCGTCATGCTCTCCCCTTTCGCTGGGTTGATGGTCCCCTCCAGCATACCCCGCCACGACAGCGCCGCACTCTTCATTCCATGTTTAATCCCGTGCCACTCACCAGGTTGAGCCATCATGCCCGCGCTCCTTTTGCGATAATTACGCCAACAGGACGAGAGGAGCCGTCATGAAGCCACGTAACATTGCCATCGCCTGCGGTGTCGCGGGAGTCGCCGTCGGCCTTGCCGCTGCCACCGGTATCCTTTACCGCAAGCAAATCAAGTCCGCCGCGTCGCTCAAACGCTTGACCGGCTACGCGGATGGCTATGACCTGTACGCAATCGACATCGCCTACGACTACGATCTTGATCGCATCATCGCCGCTGGCGTGCGCGACGACCAGGCCTACATCGATGCCGTGGTGGCGCAGGTGCTGCCCGGTGTGCCGGCACATGTCCAGGCTCCCCAGTTTGCCTGCAGCGCTTTTGTCGCCGTAGATGCCGAAGGCCGCGTGCGCACCGGTCGCAATTACGACTTTAAGGACGACACCTCGGCGCTGCTGGTGCGCAATCACCCACGCGGCGGCTATGCCTCCATCGGGTTTGCCGCCCTTAACAACCTGGGCGATAACACTCCGCTTGACTCCGTCGCCGGACGCGCCGCCGCACTCATGGGTCCGTTTGCCCAGCTCGACGGTGTTAACGAATGCGGCGTGTCCGTTGCCGTACTCACCCTGGATTCCAAGCCCTGTGACCAGGACACGCAACGCCCTGTCATCAATACCTCGCTCGCCATCCGCCTGGTACTCGACCGTGCCGCCACCACACAAGAAGCTGTCGACCTGCTTTCCGCCTACGATATGCACGCCATGGCAGGACGCGATTATCACTTCTTTATCAACGACGCCACCGGTGACGCGCGCGTAGTAGAGTGGGATCCGCACGATCCGGACCGCGCTTTCAAAGCGACTCCTGTACGCCAGGTTACGAACTTCTACCCCTGCTATGGCGACGAAGTGCTGCCCAACCAAAAGAACGGCGAGCTGGGCCATGGTAAAGAGCGCGCCGTCGCAATTGCCGATGTCCTTGACGCCCATGTCGGTGCCCAGGACGAAACGATTGCCTGGGAAGCCCTGCGCGCCGCAGCGCAAGAGCCCAAACAGGGAGACATCACCAGCAATACGCAATGGTCGGTCGTCTTTGACAATACCGAACCCGCCGCCGCTATTACGCTGCGCCGCCACTGGGGCGACGTCGACGTCTTCGCACTGTAAGGAGCCAGGCCCGTCGACCTTACGCTCGCCTGACGTTGTTTACATTTCTATACGCTTGAGCTAACACGTTTTACCCCCGTATCAACAGTGTGCGGGGGTAAACTTATGCGCATGTTATAACTTGCCCGGAAGGATTCATCATGCTTAGGATCGGTCTTCTTACCAGCGGCGGCGACTGTCAGGCGCTCAACGCCACCATGCGCGGCATCGTCAAAACGCTTATGACCAATAGCGAAGAACCTATCGAGATTTATGGTTTTGAGGACGGCTACCAGGGCCTTATCTACAGCAGGTTCCGCGTCATGACGCCCGCCGATTTTAGCGGCATCCTCACCCGCGGCGGCACCATTTTGGGCACGAGCCGCACGCCGTTCAAGCGCCTGGACATTCCCGAGGCCGACGGTGTCGAGAAGGTGCCTGCGATGGTCCACACCTATCACAAGCTGCAACTCGACTGCCTGTTTATGCTGGGCGGCAACGGCTCCACCAAGACCGCCAACCGCCTGCGCGAAGAGGGCCTCAACGTTATCGCTCTGCCCAAGACCATCGATAACGACACCTGGGGCACCGAAATGACGTTTGGCTTTACGAGCGCCATCGACGTCGCCACCAAGTGCATCGACGACATCCACACCACCGCCTCGAGTCACGGCCGCGTGTTCGTTATCGAGATCATGGGCCACAAGGTTGGCTGGATCCCGCTGTACGCCGGCGTCGCGGGCGGCGCGGACGTCATCCTGATTCCCGAGATTCCCTACGACATGGGTAACGTCATCAAGACCATCGAGCATCGCATGGAGACCGGCAGCCGCTTTACGATCGTGGCCGTCGCCGAGGGCGCTATCTCCAAGGAGGACGCGGCGCTGCCCAAGAAGGAGTACAAGAAGAAGCTCGCCGAGCGCACGAGTCCGTCGATTGTCTACGACATTGCCAAGGAAATCGAGGCCAAGACCGGTCGCGAGACCCGCGTCGCCATCCCCGGCCACACGCAGCGCGGCGGTCAGCCCGACGCCCAGGACCGCATCTTTGCGACCCAGTGCGGCGTCGAGGCGGCACTGGGCTGCCTACGCGGCGAGTTTGGCTACATGATTGCCCTGCGTGACGGCAAGATGTGCCACATGCCGCTCGAGGAGGTCGCCGGCAAGCTCAAGTTTGTCGATCCCCAGAGCGACCTGGTACGCGAGGCCAAGGCGCTGGGCATCAGCTTCGGCGACGAATAGCCTCGGCCGAAATCCATCCCATCGGGCCCTCCGACCCCGCCCAACGTATTTCGATTTGGCTCCTCCCTTGACTCCGTCAAAGGTCGCCAATCGAAATCGTCGGTCGGGGTCGGAGGGCCCTGCGTTTACATGCTCGCCGAGGCTATTCGTCTTCTTGCTGCGGGTGCCTAGGGCAGGAGGCGCCGTGCATTTTTGGGAGTTTTCAGCAGCCGAGGGTGCCTGCATACTGAATTTTGGGCGAAAGGCAGGCGCCATGGGCCACATCTTGTAAAAACGAGCGGCTCTTGAGGCGTTGGGAGCTCAGAATCAGGGCTTTCAGCGCAGTTTTGTGCGCCCGCTCCCATACTCGTGGACTCCGGAATGCTGAATTCTCCGGAATTTGCACGCCGCCCCTGGGGGTACCTGCGGGTAAAAAGCAACCGCCCCGCCAAAATATGCATTCTGCGGGGCGGTTTATGCAATAAAGCGACTGCGGCACGTCACAGCTCGCTACAACTTGAATCCAAGAACAGGTTACTCGGCGCTCTTGAGGGCACCGACCATGTCAATCTTGTTGAGGGTACGATTGGTGGCGAGGTTGACGATAAACGTAAAGCCAAACGAAAGCACCACAGCGAGCACGAAACTCAGCGGCTCGACCTCAACATCAAAGTACAGCGACGGCATCTGAAGAACGTACGTAAAGCTCTCGGCAAGCAGGCCACCCAGCGGCACGCCCAGTGCGGTGCCAATCGCCGTAAGGATCAACGTCTCCTTATTGACGTAGTGGTGCACCTCGCCACGGCGAAAGCCCAGCACCTTGATGGTCGCCAGCTCGCGTTCGCGCTCCGAAATATTCGTATTAGACAGCGTAAACACCACCACAAACGACAGGCACGCCGCCATAAAGGTCACAAGCACTACGACCGAATTGATAATCGTAAAGTTCGACTCATAGTTCTCCCAATGCTCGGCCGTACTCGAAATCGTAAGCCAACCGTCACTCTTAAGCTTCTTGCTAAACGCAATCTGGTCGGCCGACGAGCCCTTAAGCAGCACAAAGATGCCGTTAAGACGCGCGCTTCGGCCGAACGCGCGCTCATAGGTGCCCTGCGTCATATAAAGCGTGTTGCCCAAATAATTGAGCGAGATATCGCTAACCTTGACCTTGGTAACATTGAGCGACGAATCCTGGACCTGCGCCGTATCGCCCGGCTGAATCCCCAGCACCAGCTGTGAACTCTTGCTTAAATACACGTCCCCGTCACGCAGGGCGAGCGGTTCTTTGGACTCATCCTCCAGGCGCACGTAATCGCCCAAGTCACCCGTGCGGTCGTCGGGAATCACGATGAGCTGTACGGTCTCGCTCTTACCGCCAAACGTAAAGGTGACGTTGTCGGTCATAATCGGCAGGGTCGAGGTCACGCGTACGCCGGAGTCGCTGGCCGCGCTACGCTCTTCCAGCGCCGCACACGTCTGAGCATAGTCATCGGGATTGGCGACCGCCAGCAAGTCATAGCGCGTGATGTGCCCGTACTGTTTGGGCGAAAGCGCCACCGACGTATCGCGGATGCCCATACCGCAGATCACGAGCGCCGTGCAGCCGGCGATACCGAAGATGGTCATAAAGGCACGTTTTTTGTAGCGGAACAGGTTACGCGCTGCCACCTTGTTCAAAAAGCCCATGCGGCGCCAAATAAAGCCGATGCGCTCAAGCAAGATGCGCGAGCCGGCTCGCGGGGCCTTGGGACGCATAAGCGAGGCTGGGGTCTCGGCCATCTCGTGGCGGCAGGCGATAATCGTGGCACCCACCACGCCCACGGTAAACAGCGCCACCGAGACGATCGAGGACACGATGTCGTACGAAAGCAGCATCTGGGGCAGTGAGTACATGTCGTCGAACACCGTAAACAGAAACAGCGGCAACCCCACAAATCCGATGATGTTGCCGAGTACGCCGCCAAACAGACATGCCCACAGCGAGTAGTCCACGTATTTGGACAGGATTCGCCCGCGTGAATAGCCGAGCGCCTTGTACAGGCCAATGAGCGTGCGCTCCTCCTCGACCATACGAGTGGCGGTGGTAAGGCTGATGAGTACGGCTACGACAAAGAAAATAAATGGGAAAACCGTGGCGATGGCCTCAATCGAAGAGCTGTCGCTCTCGACGCTTGAGTAGCTTGCGATGTTACCGCGATCCTGGATGTACCAAGTGCATTCGCCCAGATCGGAAAGCTCGGCGCGTGCATCGGCAAACTGCTGGTCGGTGGCGGCGCGGCGCTGGTCCAAATCGGCCTGAGCCCGAGCGCGCTCCTCACTGCCCTGGGGCATGCGGTTGATGTTGTCCTGCTCAATCCCAAAGAGCATATTCGCCTGGCGCTCGGAGGCATCTAAGCTTGCCGGCGCGTCGACCGTCAGCTCTTGGGCGCGCACCTTCTCACGCTCGTCGCGAATCTTCTCGATATTACCCTTGACCTCGTTGATCTTTGTCGTGTAGGCATCTGAATAGGAGTTGAGGCTCTTGGCTCCCTCGACGATCACGTGGACCGCGGAGTAGGAAGAAGATGTCGCGGCATCCTCGCTCACATAGAACTTATAGTCCGCAGCCGAAGCAGCGCGAAAGGCGTTGACTGTCGAGTCGGAGCTCACATCAGTAGGATCGAGGACCTCGGCCGTAATGGTGTAATCACCCGCGGCAAACTGGTCCTTGGCGCTTTGGTTCGACGAGCTCGCGTCATTGGCGGCAAAACTCACCGTGTCGCCGAGCTTTTTGCCCGAAGCCTTCAGGAACTTCGAAGTCACCGCGACCTCGCCGGCGCTCTCGGGCAAATCGCCGCTCACCAGCACCGGTTGATCGATATTCTTCCTGGAAAGGCTCTGAACGACTACACGCTCGCGCGTGGTACCCACGGCGGTGTAGGCGGTCTCGGTGTAGATGCCCTCGGCCGTCTCGACGCCGTCGACCTCTTGAATGGCCGCAAGATCGTCGCGCGTAAGGCCATAGGTCGACTGCACGTTAATGTCATAGACATTCTGCTGGTCAAAATAGACGTCGACCGAATCGCGCAGATCCTCGCAGCCCGCCTTAAGACCGCACATCACGCTCACTCCGAGCGCGGTAATGACCACGATAGATAGGAAGCGCTTAAGACTGCCTCGGATTGTGCGGGAGATGCCACGGCGAAAAACCGTCGGCGCCATATCATTTGAGCTTTGAGCGGTACGGTAGGTCGCGAACTCCCGATCGTGACCCACGTGCTCCGTATCGTGGTTTTGGCTGTTTTGGCGATCTTGGTCCATGGGCGCTACCACTCGATCGTCTCGATAGGCACGGGATTTTGCTGGACCGTCTCGCTCTCCACACGACCGCTCTTAAAGCAGATCAGGCGATCGGCCATGGGCGCGAGCGCGGAGTTGTGCGTGATGATGATGACCGTAATGCCCTGCTTGCGGCAGGTATCCTGCAGCAGCTGCAAGATCTGCTTGCCGGTTTTGTAGTCGAGCGCGCCCGTGGGCTCATCGCACAGGAGCAGCTTGGGGTTCTTGGCCAGTGCGCGGGCGATGGACACGCGCTGCTGCTCGCCGCCCGAAAGCTGCGCGGGGAAGTTGGCGAGGCGCTCGCCCAGGCCAACCTGGCGAAGTGTCTGTTCGGCATCGAACGAATCGGGGCAGATTTGCGCCGCGAGCTCGACGTTTTCGAGCGCCGTCAGGTTGGGAACCAGGTTATAGAACTGGAAGACAAAGCCGACGTCGGCGCGGCGGTATTCCACGAGCTGCGCCTCATTGGCGGAACTCACGTCGCGCCCATCCACCGTTACGGTGCCGGAAGTCGCCGTATCCATGCCGCCCAGAATGTTGAGCGCCGTGGTCTTGCCGGCACCCGAAGCACCCAAAATGATGGCGAGCTCGCCACGCTCGACCGTAAAGCTCGCGCCATCGAGCGCGTGAATGCGGGCGTCACCCTCGCCGTATGCTTTGACGACGTCTTTGAATTCGATATAAGCCATCGATTAATTCCCATCTGGTCGGATAACTCTTTAGTATTACCCATTTCGCACCGACCAAAAAGGGACAGGTTTATTTTGGTAGGTTTTATATGGGGAAACGAGGGGTGCGGGCAGGCACCAGGACTGTCCACGGCAACCATTTGACCCAAACCGTATCCACCGCTATGATGCCGCTACGGAATGAATGTCTCCGTTGGGTGCGCCAGCCAAGCTGCCGCGTTACCCTAAACCGCCTTGTTGCTGATGACTTCTGCTGTTACGTGATGCCCCTAGGCATCACGCCGCGGCAGGAGTCTTTTTTTGTTTTGGAGGAGAAGTGTCGGAAAGCAGCGCATCGAGCAGAATCAAACGTCTGCTCAACACCTATAGCGGTCTTGTGCTTATGGGTGCCGTCGGAATCCCCGTCGGTATCATCGTTGGCGCCATCTGCGCGCTCTTTGGACGCGTGCTTTTGGCGATCGGCGCCTTCCGCGACGAACACATCACCCTGCTCCTCCCCTTCCTCGCCCTTATGGGCCTTGCCATCGTGTTTGCCTACCGCGCTTGGGGCAAGGGTACCGACCGCGGCATGAGCCTGGTATTCGACGTAGGCCACGGGCGTGAGGACGCCATCTCGCCGCGCTTGGTGCCGCTCATTATGCTGAGCACGTGGGGGACGCACCTCTTTGGCGGCAGTGCGGGACGCGAGGGCGTGGCCGTGCAGATCGGTGCAACCGTCTCACATTGGATCGGCCGACGTCTACCTTTCCGAGACCCCGGCAACACGTTTTTGCTTATCGGCATGGCCGCCGGCTTTGCCGGGCTCTTTCGAACGCCCCTTGCTGCCACGGTCTTTGCTATCGAAGTACTGGTCGCAGGACGCATGGAATACCGCGCGCTGTTTCCCGCGCTTACAGCCTCGCTCGCCGCAAGTATGACCTCCGGCGCTCTGGGACTCGATAAGTTCGAGGTCGCCGTTGTCGCCTCATGCGCGCTTGATCTCCCCGGTCTTGGACGGCTTGCGGTACTAGGCATCGCGTTTGGCATGGTAGGCGGTGCCTTTGCCTGGTGCCTTGCCCATGCCAAGACCCTTGCGGCGCGGCTGCTCCCCAACCCCTATGCGCGCATCGCCGCTATCGGCATCGCGCTATCGGCGATTCTGTTCGCACTGTGGCAGGGTCGATACTGCGGCCTTGGCACCAACCTGATATCGGCGGCGCTCAACGGTAACGGTAAGGTCGCCATCATGCCTTGGGACTGGGCGCTCAAATTCGTACTCACCATCGCCACACTTGCCGCAGGATATCAGGGTGGCGAGGTGACGCCGCTGTTTTCCATCGGAGCCAGCCTGGGCGTCGTACTCGCCGGGATTCTCGGCATGCCCGCCGAGTTCTGCGCCGCGCTGGGCTACGCAGCCGTCTTTGGCAGCGCCACCAATACGCTGCTCGCACCCATCCTTATTGGCTGCGAGGTCTTCGGCTTTGGTAATCTGCCGATGTTCTTTATTGTCTGCGTCGTGGCTTACCTGTTCAACATGGATAAGTCGATCTACGCCCTGCAGAAGCGGGCGTAGAAAGATGTCCAAGCAGGTGGTCTCAACCGGAAACGGCGTCCCACTCTGAGGCT